>JAYRNY010000898.1:0-6678 GCA_041911975.1 bacterium
CCCGCAAGGGGCTGTAGCCGAGCTAGTCCCAACCCTGGGGACTTAAAGGACGCCGTTACGGGAGAAACGGCTAATGCTGGGCATCTCCCACCATTCCGGGATAGTCTAATTGGCAGGACAGCTGACTCTGAATCAGCGAGTGTGGGTTCGAATCCTACTCCCGGAGCCATTCTCTTTTAAGCGCTCTGGATTCGGCTACGCCTCATCCTCCGCGCGCTACCGTCGCTCGCTCCGGACGCCTCCGCGGCGCCCTGTGCTCGACCGTAGAAGTGGTATCAGAGGTGGTGACTTATATGGAGGGGTGCCGGAATTGGTAAACGGCTCTGTTTGCTAAACAGATGGGTGTAGCAGCCACGTGAGTTCGAACCTCACCCCCTCCGCCATTACTTTGTAAGCGCTCCGGTTTCGGCTGCGCATCGCCCTCCGCACGCCATCGTCATTCGCTCCGGACGACTCCTCGTCGTCCTGCGCTCATTCGTCTACATCGCGTCCGTCGTTCAAAGGTAGGACCTCTGGCTTCCACCCAGATGACGAGGGTTCGAATCCCTTCGGACGCTCCACGGTTCCATAGCTTAGTGGCCTAGAGCGCTGCCCTGTCACGGCAGAGATCGTGGGTTCGAATCCCACTGGAACCGCCATATGCCGAAGTGGCGGAATTGGCAGACGCGCTGGTCTCAGAAGCCAGTGACTTCGGTCGTGGGGGTTCGAGTCCCTCCTTCGGCACCATATATAAGCGCTCTGGGTTCGGCTGCGCCTCACCCTCCGCGCACTACCGGCACTCGCTCCGGACAACTCCTCGTTGTCCTGCGCTCGTCCGTCCAGGTAGCTTCCTCTCATGCGTGGGTAGTATCAGCGGTCAGAACGGCTGGATGTGGACCAGCAAGCACAGGTTCGAATCCTGTCCCACGTTCCATTCCCGCTTTGTTTTCAGAGAGCATCGTCCGGTGCTTTCCGAAAACAATGCGTCAGCTTTGTTTGGTATCACATATGGTGAGTGTAGTGCAGCGGTCTAGCACAGAGGATCGTGGCTCCCCTAACGCGGGTTCGAATCCCGTCGCTCACCCCATGCCTGGATAGCTCAGTTGGTAGAGCACGCGGTTAAAACCCGCGGGTCGCAGATTCGATTTCTGCCCCGAGCACCATAGGACCATGATTTGTAACGGAAGCATAACGGTCTCCAAAACCGTTGGTCTGGGTTCGACTCCCAGTGGTCCTTCCATTTTTGCCGGTTATACTAAACGATATCGTAAAAACAGGAGAGCTCTGCCGTCGTTCGGCTGATGTGCAAATTCCGAGTTTTATTTGCGCTGTAACGTCGATGTGACAGCGCCTGGCCTATGGTTTATTCAGCGACTCACCACCCCTGAGCGCTGAATTAAGTACCGTACTAAGAGGGGGTTAGAGATGCCAATCGACGCAGGCTGTCACGAAGTTGAGCCGAGAGGCGATACGCGAGAACCAACACATAGAGCCTGGCAGCAGGAGTTGGGTTGTGCCTATATAGAACGATGTGGAGCCCAGCACTTCAATCCGAAAATGGAATCGCCGGTTAGTTTCGAGCTGACAATCGATGCGGCGAACCTGGCCTCTGATGCACGTCAGGTGTTGGATTATCGGCAGCCGCACGATCCACATTCACCTTTTCCGGAAGCGTCTCCGGAAGACAAAAAAAGAGTGTTTCAAATGACGGCCGAGTCGTTTCAACACATGAAGGAAACAATCTCCAACAGTTCTCCTCAGGATGTTTCCACAATGCTCACTTTGGCTAACAAACTGTTGGATAGAAGCGGAATCCAATTTGTCTATAACGATCAAGGAATGGTAGACCTGCAATCGTCGGATGGGCACATAGCCATACTGGCGCGACCAAAGAGATAACAAGTTTTTGGGAGAAGGAGCAAGAGTCTGAACGGCAGGGTTCAGACTCTGCTTCTGCTTTTTGCTTCCAAAAGCTCGGAAAATGTTAGTGCGAGCGGCACCATAGTTGGCACCGCCGGTGCTATCACAAAACGATCACGATTTATACACGAAAATGTCATGCGAATGTCATGGAAATGTCATACGAATGTCATGCCGATGCTCATGAATAGCGGAGCTTGTGCGGTCGTGCAGTTGACATAGGATCAGCAGTTTTTCAATCATCCGGACCACAGAAAGAACGCCGAAAAGTTCACGACAGCTTGGCGAAGGTGCAGAGGGCATAAGATTTTGCTAGTTTTGTCTGAATCGAAAATGTACTGCAATGCAGATCGCAGTATCCATGGGCATCTTTGGCTCCGGTAAAAAACACCCGAAGAGAATCTGAAGAGAAAAATACTTCCATTGAAATGATGTCAGGAGTAGTTTCAATCCGTAATTTGGTCTCAGCCTTCAATTCCCCAGAACCCACTTCGAAATCGTTCCTTCTTCCCATTTTTGCATTTTTACTTCTGCCGCAAATTGCGGTGGTAAAGACGTTCGGGTGTTGAAGTTTTTGCTGAGCCTGCCTCACAACCTATCATTCCGAAAGGATGATCATGAAATGACTAAGCTCCATCGAGTCCTCTGGGCTCTAATTTTTCTGGGTATCCTGACCGGCATCGGTAAGCTCGGCTGGGATCACTATGAGGAAGGCGTTGCTGTGCAAAAGCAGATCGATGCCCTCGTCACCATCTCTCAGGACAACATCGGTGACGTCTTCAAAGACGGTCTCCCCACGCTCATCATGGCCTGCACCCCCGACATCTGCAATGAGTTGAAGCCGCTGCTGGCGGATCTGCAGAAGCAGTATACCGGGCGCGCGCACGTCGTCATGCTGGATGCGATTGCCTCACAGGCGTTGCTCGTCAAGATTCTCTCCGTCACGATGAATGTTCTTCAGACCAAATTTCCCACTGCTTTCCCGACGGCGATCGTGCTGGACGGAGAGACCAAGCCAGTCGCCTTCAAGGTCGGTTTGGGCAGTGAGGAAGAGTTCAAGGCGCTCATCGACAAGGCTCTTGCGCCGGCGGCTCTGCCGACCGGTCAGTAATCACCCCACCAGATTCTTGCGAATCTAGAAAAACAACGGCGACCTCAGCGCCGTCTCCTGAAAGGAGAAAAACAATGTATTACGCAATTCTGGCAGTGGTTGCGCTGCTGGCTGCTCTGTTCTGCTTCGGCGAAAAGTTCCGAGAGAACCTACTTGAACACATCACACGTCACCGCGTCATCTATATGATTCTGCTCGGGGCGGGACTGCTCTCTGCCTACATCTTCGGGCTCCCCACGCTGCTCGAGATGATGCCGGCGGCACTCGGCATGGTCTTCCAGTTGCTCTTCGCCATGCTGTTCATGGTCGTGCAGTTCGGCGCCATGATGTATTTCATGAGCCGGGCGCGCGTCTACTGGATCATGCCTGGTGAAGCGCCGATCAGCTTCGCCGACTACAAGGGTAATCCGGAAGTTCTTGAGCGGGCTCAGGAAGTGGTTCGCATCCTCAAGGGTGCTGCCACACCGGAAGCGAAGCAAATGGGTCTTACGCCCATCCGCGGCATGCTGCTCAAGTGCCCGCCTCGCACAGGCAAGAGCTACCTCGCTCAGGCAATCGCCGGTGAAGCGGGTGTTCCTTTTGCCTATGCCTCTGCGCCGTCGCTTGAATCCGCCTTCATGGGCATGTCCGCCATGACCATCTGGCGCCTCTTCGGCAAGGCAAACAAGTATGCCGACCGTTACGGTTCGTGCATCCTCTTCTTCGACGAAATCGACGCCATCGGCCGCTCTCGCGGCGGCGGCGGCAACCGCGGCATTGGTGCCATGGGCGGTGGACTCTTCGGCGGCGGCTCGCAGATTCTCAACGAGCTGCTTACCCAGATGGACCCACCTCCGACCACCCGTTCGTGGACTCAGAAGGTGGGCAACATCTTCCGCCGGCTCTTTGGTTTCAAGCCAAAGTTCGCAGCTCGCGGCAACGTCCTCACCATCGGTGCCACCAATCTCGGTGACACGCTCGACCCGGCGCTTTTGCGCCCTGGACGTTTCGACCGCCACATCACCGTCGACCTGCCTTCCCCCGAAGGCCGTCGCGAGATCATCGACTTTTATCTCAACAAGATCCAGCACGGACTGGAAGAACCCCAGATCCAGCGTATGGTGCGCTCGACCGTCGGCTATTCTCCGGTGGCGCTCAAGTACATCATCAACGAAGGTCTGATCCGCGCGTCGAGCGAGCGTCGCACCCACGCCACTTTCGCCGACATCCAGAAGGCGCAGGAGACCTACGAGTGGGGTGTGTCGCAGCCTATTCTCTCCATGTCCGCTGAAGAGAAGCGCACCATCGCCTATCACGAGTCGGGTCACGCTGTGGCTGCTGTGCTTCTCCACAAGACCATGAAGGTCGAAAAGGCGACGATCATTCGTCGTGGCAATGCCCTCGGTCTGGTCGGCGCCAAGCCGAAGGAAGAGCGGCACACCATGACCAAGCTGGAATTCTTCACCAACATCGACTGGGCAGTCGCCTCGCGCGCTGTTGAAGAGGAGATCCTCGGTATTCAGATGTCCGGCTTCTCCGGCGACCTCTCGTCCGCCACGAGTTCGGCCATCGCTCTTGTCGCCGCCTATGGCATGGGCAGCCGCATGATTTCGTTCAGCGCACTCAACATGGCTACCAGCCCGCTGGTGGTCAATGAGGCCGCCACGATCATCGAGCTGCGTTTCCGCCTCATCAAGGAATTTATCCGCCGCAACCGCAAGGCTGTGGAAGCTGTCGCTGAGCGGCTGCTGCAGGAGCCAGACCTGGATGGTCCGATCGTCGAGGAGCTGGTGATGAGCAATGCCGAGTTCGTGCCGGTCAAACCGCTGCACATGGAACTCGCCCACCTGCTCAATGCCGAAGAGACGCTGCGCATGGCGAGCCTCTTCTCCGAAGAGCTGGCCAAAAAAGGCAACAAGAAGCCCGACGCCGGCAAGTCCGCCGACAAGGCTGAAGCTGATGCCGCCGCCGAAGTTTCTCAGCCCGACGCGGAAACCCCGGCTGAAACGCCGTTTGATTCATCGGGTGACACGCCCGCTGAAGCGCCCGCACAAAATGCGCCGGGCATGACTCTGTAATTACAGGTCCCCAGGGGAGACGGCGAAAGCTGCCTCCTCACTAAGTTTTTGATGGATGTTTGATTTGTTTTTCGGCGATAAAAAAAGGTTTTCTGTCGCTTGCATTTTTGACTGCCGCTACTAGCGCGTGTCGTTTGTTGGGCTAAACCATTAAGGTCCAAAGGTTCTCATCGCTCAGGCGGTTTTGATTGGTCGATACATCTTTGATACAGGTTAAACACCTGCATGTTGCGGGGGCAGGCAGATAGTGATTGAGCACCCGAACAGAATGCATGAATAGGGGTTTTTCAGATGATGAATGAAATTGACCGTGATGATGCCGATTATAAGAAGTTTTCTGAGTGTACTCTTAGCTTTGAATTGCTGAAGCTCAACGATCTGGACCAGAAAGCGTATGAAGCAGGTCGTGGCTGCAGTGAAATGTTGAGTATGTATGAATTAGGTCGTGCTTGGGCGGATATGTTCTGCGGGGAAAAGTCTCAATCATATGTTGGGGAAACCGTGAATTCTGTTTGGCAGGAAGCGGCCAATTGTCGTACAGCAGAAACTGCCGCCGATTATCGACGGACTCCAAGTTCGCTCGGTCAGCAAATGGCGGACACTGGCTGGCACAAGGAAAAACCGACAACTCGTCATTTTCTGCCCGAATTTGAAGCTCCAGTCAGCATGGATCTGATTTTTACCTCCGGTGGTCTGTCCATTCAGGTGCGCCGCATAGAGAGTGCCAGGATGGAGGCAGAAACTACGTTCATTCCTCCGTGGAAAGACAGACTGGAGTTTGACAATGGTAATTTTGCAGCGCAGGAAGAAGCGTTTCAGCAGATTCAGCGGACGATTTCCAAACATTCTCCACGAGAGGTTTCTACCTTAATCACTTTGGCTAATGATTTGCTGGTCGGTAGCGGCGCAAGATTTGTCTATAACAATCAAGGCTATGTCGATTTGCAAACGCGAGATGGTTGCAATTACACAGTGAATAACCCCAACCACAAAGTGCATCTGGACGGGCTTCTTCGGTAAAGCTAAACGATAATCTGTAGTAGAAACGGCGACGAAAGAGAAAAGCCTGAGAGTTTGTGGCTCCCAGGCTTTCTCTGGACTTTGAACTGTCCGCGTCAAGCTACCAATTACTTGATCGGCGGCGTGATGTAGATGACGTAGTCCGTGGGCAGATACGCATCCGGCTCGTCTTCGGCAGGGGCGCCGACGAAGATGCGGATGGTGGCACGCGAGGCGTTGGCGTACTTCGCAGCGCGGTCCGGAATGCCGAAACCGCCCTCGATGTGGCCCGCACCTGCGAGGATGACCATGCGGTGTAGCTGCCTGTCCTTGCGGAAATCAGCAGCGCTGCGACCCATGTAGTCGTCCCAGATTGCCATCACCTGGTACGAGTGCTCCTTCTGTTCCGGGGTTGCTTTATGGGTCCCGTGAATCATAGAAAGCAACTCCATCCAGTACTCTCGGTGCTCCTTGACGTTGAAGTCAATCGGCCCGAGCGCCTTCTTCTCGTCGTCGGTGAGGTTGTCGTAGCCGACAGCCTTGACGCGATCGGTCAGCTCTTTCGAGGCGTTGAGCGCGGCGAGAGGAATGCCATTGTTTTTGGCAAACACC
>JAYRNY010000899.1:0-3733 GCA_041911975.1 bacterium
CAAAACAACCGGATCCACCAGAAGAAAAACCAGCCAATAAGCCGGATGGTGCCAAGCGCTATCAGCCCGGCAAGGCGGCTCTTCTGTCGCTCATTCCCGGACTGGGACATTTTTACGTCGGGCAACCTGTGGTCGGGTCGCTTGTTCTGGTCAGCAGCTTTCTGGGTCTGACCTTCCTCACGACGATCATTGCCGGCAAGAATCTCTATCCCATCGTTGCGCCGATTGCTGCTCAATTCGGTGTGCATTTGGACAGCGCAGTCGCTGCTCCTCAAGTTGTTGCCGGGCCGGTCGCGGTTGCGCTCTACATCTTGTGTTTCTTCTATGTGAGCGCGTATTTCCTCAGCGATGCGTATCAACAAGCCGCGAAGAAGTCGAGTTATCCTACCGGATTCAAGCCGGATATGGGTGTGACGTTCACCGGTTCGACGAGCTTTTCCTACTTGCTGCACTGCATGCTTCTTTTAGTGTGCGCAGTCGCCTGTCTGTTCATTCTTAAAGTGCCGGAAAAGCACACGACGGTTATTGAATTCGAATTCCCGGATCCGCCACCGCCGCCGCCACCACCTCCGCCGCCGAAACCAAGACCGCAAGAGGCGCCAAAACTCAAGCCTCAGCCGGTTAAGCAAGTCACGCCTCCGCCCAAGCCGATGCCAATCGCGGTGAAAGCGGACGACAACAAACCTGCCGACATCCCTCTGGTGGACGATGTGAAACAACCGGAGCCTGTCGCATCGACCGGTGGGCAGCAAGGCACCAGCACCGGAGACTCAGGCGCTCCTAGTGCAGGAAACAGTGATGAAGTCGATCTTTCCGACTATGTCGCTCAGATGGAGAAGAAGATTCGCAAAGCGTGGTTCCCTCCCAAAGGCGAAGAGACCAAGAAGATCATTCTGAAGTTCAAAATCAGCAGTCAGGGCGTCGTCTCGTCGGTGCGCCTCAAGTCTTCATCCGGCATCATGATTGCCGACGAAGCCGCGATGACCGCGGTGAAGACCGCATCGCCGTTTGCTCCGCTACCCAAAGGCGCTCCGGACCCGGTCGAAATCCTCTTCACCTTCGACTACAGCGTATTCGGCGGCAAGAAAGTCAATTAAGTATTGAAGCGCCTGGAAGTCCGTCGGCATCGCAAGGGCTCTGGCAATGCGCCACTAAATTGAAAGGGAGGCGGGGCTGCCTCCCTTTTTGTCCAGACTATTCGTCGTCTCTCAGCGTCTGTTTAAATCATTAGATCCTCAGCGGTCGACGTATATGCCGACCCTGCTGGCTGGCGCGCTATGCGCTGATGCCGCCGGCTGCTGCGATTGTCTGACCGGTCACCCAGCGACCGTCGTCGGATGCCAGGAAAGCCACGACCGCTGCAATGTCTTCGGGTTCTCCGATTCTTCCAAGCGCAGTTTTTTCGATGAACTGTTGCTTGAGTGCTTCCGGCACAGTGTTGAACATGTCGGATTCAGTCGGTCCAGGAGCTACTCCATTGACCGTGATCTTGCGATGTCCTAACTCTTGAGCCCATATGCGAGTCAATGAATCGAGAGCAGCTTTTGTGGCTGAGTACATGCTGAAGTATGGCTGCGATGTGAATGCAGCGATCGACGAGATGTTGATGATGCGTCCGCCGTCAACCAGGTATTTAAGAGCTTCTTTTGTGGTTAGAGCGACGCCTTTGACGTTGACTCCCAGTAAGTGGTCGATATGCTTTTCAGTAACCTTATCGATTGGCAGAGTTTCGTACACGCCGGCGTTGTTGACGAGAATATTGATCTTGCCGAATTCTTTACCGACTTCGGCTATCAATTTCCTGCTCTCTTCTTCCGTGGAGACGTTGCCTTGAAATGCGACTCCTTTCGAGCCCAGTTCTGCAATCTGAGCGACGACTTTTTCGGCTGCGCCTTTATTGCTGTTGTAATTGACCGCGATGGTAGCGCCTTCTTCTGCCAGGCGAAGAGCTATGGCTGCTCCGATGCCTCTCGATGCACCGGTTACAAGCGCGATTTTTCCTTCCAGGCGCTTGGCTCCGGTGGTTTTAGGTTGCTGCTGAGTTAACGTCATGATCTGCTCCTTTGGGGTTTATTGATTTAACACTAAGTAGCTTGCTGTTCCCTTAAGACTCGGGTGATTGCAAACTTATTTGATCTGCTCGTGACTTCCCGAGTCTGCTTATAGTTGTGGTCCTGCTTCTGTAGCTCGGTTCTGCGGCTTGATTTTGCAGGTCGCTTTCGCGGCTTAATTATGCGGCTTGAGGCTGCGCTTGCTTCACTGTAGTGAAGAGCGGCTCCATTCTCTCAAGCGCTCTTGCAGCTCTGTTGGCTATGTATGGATTTTCATCCTTGCTCAACTTATGCAGTATCGCTTGTGGTACCGCAGGATTTTCCGCCAGAGCATATCTAACATCTGCATGGACATCTTCCGCCAGTTCGGCAAGCAGGATATCCGTCAGCACCGGGTTGAACGTGAGGGCTGTCCTCACTTCAGGGCTCTCATCGTGGATGAATTTGATGAGCAAGCGCAGCGGTGTTCTTGGATTTTCAGCGACGCGCGCTCTGATATGAGCATCTTCGGACTCGGCGTATTCTTCCAACAATTGCACCGGAGCGGCTGGATTGCCGGCGAGGAGATATCGGGCTTTAGAAGTAAGACTGAATAACATTGTGGTTACCTCGATGTGTTCGATCTGCCCTGGTGGTGACGCAGGAGCGGGGGGGTGGTTGGTCTTGGCTAGTTAGTACTTGTGGTTATGCGGTTGTGGTATTTAGTTTTTGAGAACCAGCTCGAACATCAAGTTGATGAAGACATCGAGCGGTTCGATACTCTTTATCGTTTTTGCGCGCATCATTGCGCCTTCCCAGCTGGACGAGAACAAGTCTGCGATTACTCTTGCGTCTGCAACTTTGGTTATCTCTCCAAGCTTTTGTCCTTCTTCGATGCAGGTGGAAAATGCATTGAGCCTGTTTTCCATGACTTCGGATAGTGCCCGTCTCAGTGTTTCGCTCTGATCCGACATCTCCTGGCTCAGGTTGCCGATCAAGCAGCCTTTGCGGCAGTTCGCCGCGCTCATGCAATCACGCTTTGCCTGGCAAAAGGAGCGCAGTCTTGCTTTGGGGCTCAGCGATTTGTTTGTAAGAATTGGTGTGAGGAAAGCCATAAAGTCGCGATCGAATTCTTCGATTATGGCCAATGCGAAATCTTCCTTGCTCTGGAAATAGTGATAGAAAGAACCTTTGGGCACGCCGACTTTGGACAGTACTTCCTGGATGCCGGAATTTGAGTATCCTTTTTCGATCATCACATCGGCTCCAGCTTCCAAAAGAAGTCGTCTGGTGTCTTGTCTGGTCATTACCCTGGCGTTCATTGTTCGCATCTCCATCGTTGGCCCGTAATCGGGATTTGCTTCTCACCCGTGTTGCGGGTGGTTAATAGACCGGTCGTCTACTATTTGCCATAAAAAAAACCTCCTGCCTTGAGACTTCTCTTGAATGCAGGTGATGCCTTCGTTCTGTGCGGTTTTCTTATAGTTGCGTGTGCAAGCTTCGTTCTATAAACTGGGATCAAATCTTGGATCAGCGCGAATATCAACATAACGCCAGTCAACAAAGTCATTGGATAAACGACCATAAATGACATGGGGTCTTGTTCTACGCTTCTGTAGATTAGATTGATAATGTCTCCGAAATTCATTTGCCTGACCTCGTCGGTATGCAATCATAATAGACCGGTCGTCTACTTCTGTCAA
>JAYRNY010000900.1:0-3023 GCA_041911975.1 bacterium
ATATTGTCACTGAGATCGGCATAAAGAGAAGGCTGGCGCTCAGTATCATCAGACGCTTCTGCCAGCCGTCGACCAGAACAAAAACAGCAAGGGCCAGACAGATAACCGAGAGCGCTTCCCAAACAAGAAGTGAATCCGCAGGCGAAAGATATGAAAGCGGTGCAAGAAGAAATGCCAGCAGCGGCGAATAATTGAAAAGCGACGTGTGCATCGGTGCCAGATGCGGCAGCAATTTATGCGCGAATACATCGCAAGGAGCGCTGGAGAAAACGGTGGCATTGTAGGGCGCATACAGCTCGCCAAAACGCTTTTCAGCAAAGAGTTTGGCACCTACATAAATGCAGGAGATGTAATCCGAGTTTTGAAACATATCGGTTTTTGCCGACACATAACCGATGTAGAGAATGCATGCGGCAAATGAATGCAGCGCGACTTTGCCGAAGCGCCGATAAAATCCACCGGAATCGGACACTGCTTCGTCTGCGGATGGCTCGACCTCTGCGCCGGACTCGGGCTCAAGGTTGGAAGCGCCGTCGGACGCTGGTTCCGGCATCGCCTCGTCGTCCCCGTTGTCCACCACTGCTTCGCCCCTTGCCCTTTCGACCGCCGCCTACAAATAGCGTATCAAAGCATGGTGTCGAACGGTCGACGCATGGCGTAGACCTTACAGGCTCGTTTGAGAACACGCCTCTCAGGGGATGTTATTGAAGATCCTGCGGCGCATATAGCGCGCGAAACATGTCAAGCAATACTGCAAGCGAAACAACCGGCGACACCCCAGCCAAAGCACCGCGCATGTCACCCTTGCCCGATGTCGGCGACCTGCTTTTCTTTTTCATCGTCAATTTGATGCTATTCGCCAAGCCCTCCATGCTCTTCGGCGATGGCTCAACCGGGTGGCATATTGTCACCGGGCAGTACGTTCTCGCCAATCACGGCGTGCCGAAGACGGACATTATTTCCGCATCATTTCCCGACAAGCCCTGGGTGGCTTATCAGTGGCTGTCCGACACTTTGATGGCGATCATGGAAAAGATGGGCGGTTTGAATATGGTGGCAGTCGGATGCTCTGCCGCGATTGCTTTCCTCTTTGTCCTCATGTACGACCGCGCGCGCCGAGAAGGCGCATCGCTTGGGCTCTCGACAGTCCTGGTAATCTTCGCCGTTCTTACATCGGCAATTCACTTTCTTGCCAGACCGCACATTTTTGTCTTCTGGGGCGTGTTTTTGTTTGCCACCATGCTTGATGACTTTTATCGCAACAAAATCAGCGGCAAACGCATGCTGGCGTTTCTCCTGCCATTCATGCTGGTGTGGGTGAACACGCACCCGGGCTTCATGCTCGGGCTCCTGATGAGCGGCATCTACTTTGTTTTCAGTGCGCTTGCTTTTTTGAAACCGGAGCGCAAGAGTTTCGCCATTGAAAAAATCAAATACCTGGCGATACTGCTGGCAGTCTCGTCTGTTTTCGCACTTTTGAATCCTTATGGAACCGATCTTTTCACCTACATCTTCGAGTATCTGAAAGGCTCAGCGGTACTGGCTGAAACCAACGAATTCAAGTCTCCGACTTTCCCGGGAAACATTCACTCGATTTGCCTGGAAGTTTTGTTCGTATTTCTGATTTGCGGTCTGGCACGCGCAGGCAAATCACTGACCGGCCCCTCGCTGGTCATGCTGATCTTGTTCGCCCGTCTGGCGCTGTCTGCGGTCCGCTACATGCCGCTTTTTGCAATTGTATCCGTTCCATTCATTGCTATTCTTTTTAAACGCGAGAGCAAGGCGGAAGCCCCTGCAGAAGTTTCACACACGCAAGAGCCTGCGCCAAAGATCAACCCTCTGGCAAAAATACAAAAGTCATTGCGAGAATTTGAGATTCAGGAAAACACGTGCAAGATGCACGTCTCCTGCTATCTGATTATCCTATTGCTGGCGTTCGTCGCCTGCACAGGCGGAGGCTTCATGGGCAGCCCGCTCCTGGCGTCCGATTTCGACAAGAAAGACAAACCATCCGACACGCTCAAATACATCAAGGACAACAGGCTTTCTCCGGCGCACGGATTCAACTACGACAATTGGGGCGGCATCCTGCGCTACAAGCTCAACGAACGCGTCTATATGGACGACCGTGCGGACTTTTACGGTGTCCCCTTCTACCTTGAATACGGCGCCATCGTGAGGGGCTTTCCGGGCTGGCAGGATAAGCTCAAGGAACGCAAAATAGAATGGGTGCTTATGCCCAACGACAGCGTTCTCACCGACAATCTATCGAAACTTCCCGATTGGAAGCTGGCAACGAAGGACGAAGCAGCGTCTTTGTTTGTGCGGAAATAACTTATGCAAACTTCGAAAATCGCAGCATTTCTTGTAGCCAGCACGCTGTGCACGTTATCCACTGCTTGTTTCGCGCAGCCGCAGCAACAACCGCAAGTGCAAACTAAGAAAGAAGAACCAAAGCCAAGCCTCAAACTTCAAGGAGGCATCGAGCGCCTGGTTGGCAATTCTACTTTGCCCGAAATCGTCCTATACAAACAGACGCCGAGATTAGCGAAGGTAGCACCTATCAAGATCGGTACAGAAGAGTCTTCGTACCCGGACTACCTGGTGGGTAAATGGGGCGGAACTCTCAATGTGGTTTGGTCAGCACATATGTTCAAAGTAGCTCCCCCACAACTTCGAATAAACAACCGGGGAATGGTTGTTTTCAACTTTGAAAAGGTAGGGCAGGCAGCATTTCTACACCCTACGATCATTTACTTCCCGCGCGAAACTCACTGGGCAAATGACGCATGGATGCAGAATACTCCCGTAAGAGTAAATGATTTGGAGTCATTGCAACGAAGCGCTCAATCCGGCGGCATGGTAACAGGCATTCCCGCCCTCGAGCTGGGTGGCGGGCGCGCGCACTTCATGACTGGTGAAAATGCCACGTCGCGCGTCGTCCACAACTCACTGAAGGCCTTGCGACGAGGATGCGTAGAGCACGATCTAGTGCTCGCCAATTGGCGAGGAGGAACATTCAC
>JAYRNY010000901.1:0-2708 GCA_041911975.1 bacterium
CGAGACATTGATTCTGGTTGTCACTTTTGCGTTAGTTATTTTGCTTGTCGCAGATCTCGACCGGCCAAGCCAGGGTCTCTTGAGAACACCCCAGCAGCCTTTGCAAGATTTACGTCACTCTATTGCAGAGCCGTAAAGCGTTTAGCCGAAATTGTGTTCTTGCAGTTACTTCCCTTGGCACTGAGGGTAGTGGCAAGAGAGCCGAAAGACTTAAGAGATTAGTTGCGGATCCGTGGTTTGGTGATACGGATCAAATGCCCATCCCGTGATATTGGGATTTTTGATGGCCCCAGCCGGTGGAGCATCTCATTCGAAAGATATATTGACGGTGGAAGTCGAACCTGAATGGCATAATAAAAAACTCATGCAATGATCATAAGCTACTTGTGTTGTTGCATTCCGCTATTGTTCTAATAGTCTTTTGTTTCATTGCCTATCAGGTCGACCATGCGTATTGGCTTCAACCAATTATTGTTTGCGTTTGCTCTTTTGCTCGTTTCGAATTTTGTCGTGCGAGCCGACGAGCCTGCTCAGCCGAACGCCATGCCCGTCGAGATTACGGCCAAAATTGCTGATTGCCCGCTGGCCGGCGTGACCTGCATTCGCCTTTCGGCTGTTAATCTTTCTAACGCGCAATCTGTAATTGTGCAAGGAAACAAGGCAACAATTGATTCTCCTTGCGGAATTATTGGGGCTGCCGATCAGCGCGCAGTCTTTAAAATGCTGGGCAAGAAAAATGTCGTTAAAAAGCGCGAAGCACAGCTGGCTGCTACTATTGCCACGGCTGGATTGGGTACTATGATCGTTTCTGACGCCATCGATAAAGCCAGGGGAAAGCAAGATTGGTTGGGTGACGAGGCAAAACGGCGCCAATCAACCGACAGTCTTTTCGAGGAAAGGATAGTCTTGCCCATGGATCACACTGAAGGTCTGCTCTATTTTGTTGGATCAGTGCCTGGGTCGCCTCGGCTTCGTATCGCAACAAAAGAATGGCCGCCCGACGAAGGACCACCTGTCGACGTCAGTCAATTTGTTGAAGTTATAGTCCAGACACCTCAGTAGGTCGAGCACTCGGGGCCAATCGGCGTCGCGGCCTTCAAAGACGATGACGATCCGTTATCTCGGCTCTTTTACCCATTCCTGCAAATAGCACAGCTCAGCTTGCAAACGTTTCAGCTCATGCTCGTATTCTTTTCGGTTCATCTTTGCAGCGGCCGACTCCGTAACTTTGCCTGCTTTGCCTCGTGGGCCAGGCTGTCTGGGAGTTTCCTGCTTATTCATTGCTGATCACTTTTCCAATTGTTTGCCCGCCCGCTGGGTCTTTCTTTCCTCTCTCTACTGTCTTTCCGGGCCGTCTAGCTCCCCTTTCCTCTTAATCTGGCGTATCCGCCTTTTACGAGTATGTAAACAACCGGCACGAGAAACAAACTTA
The DNA here is from genome assembly GCA_041911975.1 of bacterium. Lineage (GTDB taxonomy): Bacteria > Cyanobacteriota > Vampirovibrionia > Obscuribacterales > Obscuribacteraceae > QKMZ01. The sequence goes on from JAYRNY010000901.1 coordinate 1,433, forward strand.
TGAATGTCGAAATCAGCATGCCGCCGCAGACCGCGGTGCCCAACGATTGACGGCTGGCCGCACCGGCACCGGTGGCAATTGCCAGTGGCAATAGCCCCACCACAAATGCGAAGGAAGTCATCAGAATCGGTCTCAAGCGCTGAGACGCTGATTTAAACGCGGCCTCCGAAAATGGCAGCTTTTCCGTATGCACCAGGTGATTGGCGAATTCGACAATCAAGATGGCATTTTTGCTGGCCAGTCCGATCAGCATCACCAGTCCAATCTGGCAAAATACATCATTTTGCAAACCGCGAGCCCATTGAAAAAGCACCGCGCCGAGCATAGCCGGAGGCACGGAAAACAAGATAATGAAAGGGTCTACGTATGTTTCATATTGCGCAGCCAGAACCAGGTAAACCAGGAGCAGACCGAGGGCAAATATGACGATTGCAGCCGATCCTGCTTCCAATTGTTCCAGAGCCACACCGGTCCAACTGAAAGTAAAACCCTGAGGCAACATTTTTTTCGACGCCTCGGTCATCAAATTCATCGCCTGACCGGAACTGTATCCGGCGGCTGGATTTCCGTTGATTTCCACCGAGCGCAAGATATTGTAGTGCGTGATTGTTTGAGCTGTAAGTTGGGTGTCGTAACGGATGAGATTGCTGAGCGGCACCATTTTTCCATCTCGCGAGCGAACATAGTATTCAGCTATGCTTTTTGGCTTATTCCTGAATAATTTGTCCGATTGCAAATAGACCCGATAACTGCGGCTCAGAAAGTCGAAATCATTTATATAAGCAGATCCCGATAAGGTCTGAATAGTATCGAGCACTTCGCCGATGTCGACATTCATTCTTTCCGCTTCGTCTCGTTTAACCTCGATTATCAACTGAGGAGTGCTGGCCGAGAAGCTGGTGAAAAGACCGGTCAAGCCGGGCGTCGAATTTCCGGTTCTTATCAGATTACGAGCCAGTTCTGACAGCTTCTGAACGGTGCTTCCGTACATATCCTGGAGTTCGTAGGTAAATCCTCCGAATGTTCCCAGACCTTCAATTGCAGGCGCGTTGAATGCCACTACATTGGCATCGGTGATGTCTTTTGCCAGCTTGCGAATGCGCGCGATAACAGTTGTGACGTGATGCTCTTTGCCCTCACGATGCTCCCAATGGGTGAGCGGGCAAAAGACCACGGCTGTGTTAGGTTGATTGCCTGTAAATCCGAATCCGGGCAATCCGCAACAGCCTTTCGATTCGCTCTGTTCGTCAACCAGCTTGCAGACTTTTTTGACGAC
>JAYRNY010000902.1:0-5278 GCA_041911975.1 bacterium
CGGAAGCGCCTCCAGCCGCTGACTGCATTGATTTCACGATCTCTCCGTAACCCGCCCAGGAGTCTTTCATGTTGTAGAGACCGTCGCTGTAGGCCTTTCGCGATTCGCTCGTTTTTTCCTCGACTGTTTTCACTCCCGGAATCTTATCCAGCGCTTGTTTCGCTTCGTCCGAATCTCTAAGCGCCGCTGCCCTGAGCCAGATCTCCGCATGCTTGACGTCTTTCTTCACTGATTCTTCGTCCAAATACATCAAACCGAGGTGCAGCTGTGCCTCAAGCTCCCCGTGTTGAGCTGCTTTCAACAGCCACTTTTCGGCTCTGTCGAGGTCCTTTTCGACGAATTTGCCATTCAAATAAAGATGACCCAGGTAACTTTCCGCTTCCTTCAAGTCCTGGTCAGCAGCCTTTTCCAGCCAGTAGATCGCTGTCGTCATGCTTTTTTCGACGCCCAACCCATGTTGATAAAGCATTCCTAAAACAGTCTGAGCTTTCGCGTGCCCTTTTACTGCCATAAGTCGCGCTCTCTCAGCAGCCAGCCTGAATCTTCGGTGAACGATGTGACCGTGCACATCATTAAATTCGTCCGTATCGACTACAGCTGCCTTCTGCGTCGAAAGCGCCGGAGTCCCTAAGCTGGCCGCCGCGAAAAAACAGAGCACAGCGAAGGTGAAACGCTGAAGCCCGCAATATGCAGTCTTTGAGATCATCGGCGACTTGCTCGGCGAGACCAGAAGTGAAATCATCGGCAAATAGTCTAGCTGAAATTTACCTCTAAAATCTTCTTGCAACCGGCCGGCTTTGCACAGCAGCGACGAGGCTTTTTGCCAGACCGCGCGACATCACCTGTCTGAAGGGCGTTACATTCACGATGTCGTATGCAGCTCCTTTCATGGCCAGTTCATTGTCGAGTTCATCCAAGAGATTGCTGCCCTTAGAATCATTGCCGACTTGCAGGAAAGTGATTTGGATTTGATCCGGCGAAGTCATTTTCTGCGTGGCCTCGATGATTAGATCTTTGAGAGCGCGCGGGCTGTCTGGGTCGCCGTCAGTGACAATGGCCAGGACCAACGGCTGCGTGTTACCCATTGATTGCGAACGGAAATAATCTTCAAGTTGGTGCTTGAGCGCACCGACGAGGTTGGTGCCACCATCCGGCGAGTTCTGGTTGAATAAAGCCGGAATCATTTCCGCTCTGACATTGTGGTAGACTTGGTCGTTGCCGCTGAAAAAGACAAGTGTTATACCTTGCGGCAAAACCTGAGCTGTTTGTCTTGCCAGGTCTACTGTTTGATTCAAACACCAGTCCCAGCGGCTCAAGCTGCGCGGAGAAAAGCTGCCGAAGGTCATGGGCAGCGCGCAATCTTCAGTCTTCATAGATCCCGACCGATCCATGACGAGAGTTACTTGCCTGCCGCGCAGGCGTGCCACTTCCATTGGTGCCAGCAAGCTGCTTGCTATCGGCCGGTTGAAGCTGTCAGGAATTTGTTGTGTGAAACTGGGCGGTGCCGGACGTGACTTGACTGTTTGCAAAAGTCGATTGGCAAATGCTGTTGCATCGAGCACCTTCTTGACCGTCTCCGGCTCTGCAAAGTCATTTGCCCAGCCACTCGGGGCCGCCGGTTGCGACTGGGAGGGCGGCAATTGAAAGGAGCTGACACTGTTGGAGCCGAGGTCCCTCTGGTCTGAAACCGAAGCGACAGGATCGTCGACCGGCACCCTCTGAATTCGATAGCTGCCTTGACCGTAGGCCGTATTGGCTGTGAGCACCAGGCATGCCATAGCAGCAAGGGCTTTGAGTCTCATCGCCGGATCTCCGCAGGGGTCTTCTCCGTTAATTTGACGCCCTTATAGGTTTTATGTTCCACTCAGTTCGAGATGCTTGCGATTGTGTCGGTCAGCTTGGCAAGACCGCCTGCATCGCGATCGTTTGTCAGCGTGACGAGAATGCCTTTGCCGAAGTCTGACCAGAGCATGCAGCCTCCGGGAGTGTTGAAGATCATCTGCTTTATTCTCGTGTGACCCATGACTCTTACGATGTTATGCGAATTCATGTAAGCGACCATTGTGCAACCGACAAGCAGTTCAATGTCCACATCGTTTGGCAAGCTGCTGGAGATGGCCATTCCGTCATAGCCGCAAACCAGGTAACCGACGACGCCCGGCACTTTCATTACAGGGTCAATCGCTGATGCCATTTGCTGAGCGGTGTCTATCGAAATTACGCGAGCATGGCTGTGAGTAAGCCCCTTGTTGATGACATTACCGATGTTTCCTATGGTCTCGTCGGTCAGCAAGAAACGTCCGAGCTCTTTTATATTGCCCGGATTGTTGGTCGCGTAGCGGACATCGGCCAGCCGTCCGATTGATGCCAGGCATTCCTGGATATTGTTTTCCATCGCGGGATTTTCTTGACTGGCGATGTCTTTCTGAATGGCAGGTTGTGAAACCACGGTTGGTGGCTTAGACTCTGCCGGTTCAGCGAAAAGTTGATTGATTCGATCACCGATTGCCTCAATCGGCAAAGCAGACTGGCGATTGACCGGAACAATTGTGGGAGCCGGAATCGCATCTTCCGCCTTGATGGGCTCTTGAGCCGAATTTGCGGGAGCCTGTGATGTCTTTTGTTGCGGCGCTGGAACCGGAGCCGGAACTGGAGTTGTAACCTGATTAGGGACTGTAGCCGGCGCACTTGCCGGTTCTGTTGCCCATGGAGTTTGGATTGCTTGAGCCGGTATCAACGACGGTGGTGCAAACGGATCTGCCGGGGGTGCCGGATTTTCCGGTGTGGGCGGTGGCACCCAGGCAGTTTCAGGAGGTGCAATAGCGCTATTAGTCGGCCATGGAGCTGCAGGAGCAACAGATGGTGCCACCGGCCAGGCGGCATTTTGCCAGGCAGTCGTATTCGAATCCGTGGATTCGTTGTTGAAATTGCTCGGCGTCGCCCATTGCGGAATTTGAATTTTTTCCTTCTGCGCATCCGCTTCGAGCTGCTTCATAATCTCTGCTGTATTTTTGAGATTGAGTTTGGAAATGCTCGGCACGGCGTTGGTTTGAAAGGGAACCAGTGGGCCTGTTTCGGTTTGACCAATACCAAGCTGCTTCGCCGGTGGTGGTACTGTCGGATAGGTCCCGGATTTCCATTCCATCAATTCGTCTTGCGAAAAGTCATGTCCTCTTGCAGTGGCAGGCTGCGCAACTGGACGGCTACTCGTCTTTGCTGCCACCTGTGCCTCAGGCAGCTCCTGGCTGTTCGTTTGTATCGTGTTGCTTTGCGGACCAACGGTGAGAACCATTGAACTTCCGAGGTTGAGCGTCGTCGCACGCTGTTGAGTGGTTATGTTCGCGGGCAAAATGTCCAGCGGGTTGGTTGCCATCGGAAGTACATCTGCTGGAAAAGGATTCTGTGTCTCGGGTGGATTCACAGACGGTGCCGCAGGTGGTGCCCATGACTGAGGTTCACTGGCAGCCCATGCTTGAGGTACAGGCGCCCAGTTTTGCTGGGAAGGCGGTGCCCAATTTTGTTGCAGTTCAACTTCTGGCTGCTCTTCAAATTGCGGTCGCGTTTCGCACTGCGGCTGTGTTTCATATTGTGGTTGCGCGTCAAACTGCTTTTGTTTTTGTGACAGTGTTTCTGAAAACGACACGGTATCTGCTGCTGCGTGCTGGTGGATCAAAGAGCTTATATCGTCTGCATCTTCCTGCAATGCGTGACGCGCTTCATGCACCTTTTCCCTGATTGAATCAGCAAGCGTTTTGCCCACATCTTCAACCGGAGTGGCGTTCTGATTCTTATTGAGCTTCTTCGCCAGACCGCCCAGCGCGGAGTGTGTGCCTGTGACATACTGATCGACAGAGGGGAGTCCGAACGGGGTCTTCTCTGAATCCTTTTCTGATTCTTTTTTCGGAGCGTAGACTGCCGGGTCGACTTTGCTGCGTGAGCCGCTGGCACTGAGGGCGGTATTATTCTGAGACGAGTCGAGCCCGGTTCCTTTTCCTTGCGGGGAATTGCTTGTCACCCTGTTCATTGTTGCGTGAGCGTTCGTTTTCCCGCTGCTGCACACATTTCTCGCGCTGCGTGGATCTGTACTGTTGCTCTTTCTATTTGCGAAAATATCGAACAGCGGATCCCAGAAGTTCCCCTTTGCTACGGGAAGGTTTTCCATAATTTCCAGAGCCAGGCGACTGCTGTCGCCGGGTCGAACCTCGTCCGGGAGTTCCAAATCATGAGCAGCTGCCACTACCTGGCTGAGATTCGCGCGAAAGCTCACTGCCGAGTCGCTCACCTGGAGCAGCCTTCTCAGCCGTGTTTCCTCTTCTTGTGAAAGATTGCCGTCTAACTCGCGCTGAATCAGTAACCGTGTTTGTGATTCATTCATACGTCCCCCCATATCCACTCAACGCCAACTCGGGAATGCGTATCGTGGATGCAAAAGCGTGGCTCCAGCCGTGAGGCTGATGAACACAAGCTGCATGTGATTTGTTCGATCTATTGATATGCGCAGCGGCGCAACGCACTTAGCGCCCGAAGCACAGTTCGTATAAGTAACCCCCGACAGGCAAGGTGCGTACCCCTCACCCTCTATCATTTGCCGCCAGGCTTCCTGAGAAGCCGCCAGGGCTGAAAACAGCCGTATTTGCATCTTTGCACGCGCACCAAACAGTTGTCAAGAGACAAGAAAGGACTGGAAAGCGGTATTGGAGTGTGCTTTTCGGACTTGTGTCGTTCAACCTTAACTAAATTTCAACCAGGGTGCCGCGCGAAAACCGCGTCTACAAGCGGCTTTAGCGGACCCCACTTCAGCAAGAGCAATATAAACGGTAAGCGAGTCTAATATGAGAGGTCTATAATTGTGCCTGGCAACTCGTCAATCGTCGACACTTTGAGGTCTGCTAGAATGCGTTTTTCGCCTTTCCTGCCTTTGATTGCCGTCACCAGTTTCTTGCTAAACGGTGCGTTACTTCTAAATCCCGCACTCGGTCAAAGTTATGATGATGTGCAGGTAAGAAAGAATCCTGATGGCTCTATAGAAACGTTTGACACATCAGACGGCCCATCGTCTTCTGTGCCCAGGGGCCGTAGCGGGTCTGGTTATAAAAAGTCATCGCATCGATACAACGATGGCGTAACTGTGAGAAAGAATCCTGACGGCTCGATTGAAACTTTCGATTCAGGTGGCGGGTCGTCGCCTCGGCATGCTTCCGGCGGGCATTCATCGTCACGTTCCGTCAAACAGCATAGCGATGGGGCTGTCAAAAAGCCTGCGGACGAATCGACCAAA
>JAYRNY010000903.1:0-2684 GCA_041911975.1 bacterium
AACGTGCGATTTGCCGGCCAGATTAATGCGCCTGGGCGGCCAAAATTAAATGCGGCAGGGTGGCCAAAAACTATGCGATTCGCCGGCCAAATTGATGCGCCGAGCCGGCCAAAAACGATGCGAATATGCACTAGAACAGCAAAAGATATTTGAAGACTGGCGGAAAGCGGAAGAAGAAAAAGCCCGAGGAGCGTTCTTGGCGAACCAGAACGGACCCGTTTGTTGAGGTCTGGACCGAAGTTCGCTCGATGTTGGAGCGAGACCAAGGATTGGAGGCAAAAACACTGATGGATTGGCTGCTAGCCACCTATCCGGGACGATTTCAAACAGGGCAGGTACGAACACTGCGGCGGCGAATCCATGACTGGAGAGTTCTTGAAGGACCTGAGCGAAAAGAGGTCATGTTTGCACAAACCATTTTGCCGGCACGGCAGAGTCAAAGTGATTACACGCACTGCGACAAGCTTGAAGTAACTATTGCCGGCGAGGCATTTCCGCATATGCTTTATCACTTTATGCTGCCGTATTCGCGCTGGGAGTATGTATGGATTTGCTTCTCGGAAAGTTTTGAGACGCTCACCACCGGCTACGGGCGAGCGGTGAGAGATCTCGGCGCTGTTGCTCCAGAGCATCGAACAGACAATCTCGCGGCTGCAGTGCCAATAGGAGAACACCACACTTTCCAGGTGCGGTGGAGAGATTTTCTAGCGCACTTCAATGTCGTTCCAAGTGCGAACAATCCGCGCCGATCAAACGAAAACGGTTCAGTCGAAAAGAGTCACGACTTATTCAAGCATGCTCTCGATCAGCGCATGAGGATACGGGGGAGTCGCGATTTCAGCAGCATTGAAGCCTACGAGCAATTCTTGAAAGATGCTTGCAATGAAAGAAATCGCCTTCGCTCCGAACGGTTAGAAGAAGAGATGAAGCTACTCGTCGCGCTGCCTGAGATCGAGTGGTACGAACCGAAGCAATACACAGTAACGGTTTCCGGATGGAGCACAGTTTCTCTCGGAGGAGCGACCTATTCGGTGCCCAGCCGATTCATCGGACAGAAGTTGAAAGCCCTGGTCGATCACGACACTGTGCGAATCTATTACGGCAAACATTTGATTCTTACGGCGCCACGCCTTGAATCCGGCGGGAGAGTAATCAACTATCGGCACATCATTTTCCATTTGCTCCGGAAGCCTGGCGCGTTCAGAAATTACCAATATCGAGAAGAACTGTTTCCGCGCACAGTCTTTCGACGGGCATATGACGCTCTCCTTTCGCACGATGACGAGAAGGCAGACAAAGAGTATTTGAGAATACTCAACAGTGCGGCACTGGACGGAGAGGACAAAGTCGCTGCGGCGCTGGAATTACTTCTCCAGACAGACGCAATACCAAGATGCGATCGCGTATCACAACTCTGCAAGTCAAAGACAGATATTCCGAGCATTCACGTTGCTTCACCCAATTTGAAAGGTTATGACTCTCTGCTCAATTCCAAACTCACAGGAGGGAATTCATGAATCCACAGAACAGGCAATCCGAACTTGAGTCGCTGCTGCACGGGTTTCACCTCCCATCGTTCACAAGAAATTACCAGAACTACGCGCGACAAGCCGAGAAGGAGCGAATCGATCACGTTGGATATTTGTTTCAACTCTCAAAGCTTGAAAGCGAAGACCGGTACAACAGGAAAACAGAGCGCCTAATCAAACAAGCACGACTTCCTCGCGGCAAAACACTCGAGAAGTTCGATCTAACAAAATTCTCGGGACTTTCCCAAAGCCAAGTTTCAGAGCTTGCTGAAGGCAGTTGCCTCGACCGCTCCGAAAACGTTCTCATATTTGGAAATCCGGGAACCGGGAAAACTCACCTCGCAGCCGCTCTCGGTAGAGAATGGTGCCTCCGTGGGCGGCGAGTATTCTTTACTACTGCTAGCGCCCTAGTTCAGGATCTCCTGGCCGCAAGAAGAGATTTGAAATTGAACCTGCTGCTGAAACGTCTGGACGGATTTGAAGCGATCATCATTGACGACATCTCGTACATTCCCCAAAACCGTGACGAGACAGATGTCCTTTTCGTTCTACTCGCAGAACGCTACGAGCGCAGAGCAGTCGTCATCACAAGCAATCTGCCGTTTTCTCAATGGGACAAAGTCTTTAAAGATGAAATGACAACGATGGCAGCCGTTGATCGCCTGGTCCATCACTCCACAGTTCTTGAGCTGAACGGAGAGAGCTATCGAGCAGAATCGGCAAAACGAAAGAACAAAAAGGAGGTCGAGAAAAAGGGTCAAAAGTAATTGACCGCCTGATCATTTAATTTGACCGCGATCATCTAGAGCTCGGAGATATCAGGTCTGCATCCGAAAACCGCGATCGTGCAGCATCTATTGATCCGAACAGCAAAGATGTTGCCGAGCTTAGCGCCAAAATTGAAACTCATCAAAGTAGGGAGCAATGATTTGCACCGCACTTAGTACCAAAAGATAAAACTGGACCCGAGCAAAAATTTCAGGGCGTAGGCGTCGACGTATTGGGTGTAGCGGTCTGTTTAATTAGATGCTGCAAAATAGCGCCAACAAGCCCACTCTCACTTCCTAAGGATGCTTGCGCCAGGGGCAAAGCGTCGTTCAACAAAGAATCCGCTTCTTGAAATTTTTGCTCAGCCCGCAGGGTGAGACTGAGACC
>JAYRNY010000904.1:0-3860 GCA_041911975.1 bacterium
ATTCTGGAAATGGGCACACTGTTCGACCGCGCGAAAGTAGAAGCGGATGTTTTGCTGATCACTGGATTGCGTGACAACGTCAGTGTTTCCGCCAACAAGCGCAATGAAATGCGCCGCGGTTTATACGTCGCCAACGCTGTTGCTAAAGGCCTGGTTCCCTCTTCCAATTCTATAGAACGGGGACTGTCCGATGTAGAGCGCATGCTGCGCCCGACCCTTTTGGTTGCCGGAATGATTGGCGGAAGGGATGTTTCTCTTGACAATATTCAATCATGGTTGAACCCTTCGCTCGTATCTGTCGTCGCTCGTCTAGACGCTGAAATCCAGGGGCTTGCCAGGGTTTTCAAGTGTGTTGCTCCGTCCTTCTCGCGAGCTCTGCAAGAGTTTGCGATCAATCACCCGATTGCAGAAAGCCGTTCACCGGTAGAGCTGGAGCCGCTTTTGCAGCAGCTCGGTCAGAGCATGTTTGATACCACCGATGGAGTGGACTTATCGACGGTCAGTGAATTCATCAAACGAGATATTGTGGAAACCCTGATGCTGATTGCCGATTTTGCCAGGCTGGCAAGATGTCAAATGCCTGTTTTGCAAAGTGTGATACAGCTGGGCGAGGTCGTATTGCAGTGCGAATTGGCGAAAGACGGCCGTAATTTGGAAGACCTCGGCCTGGTCGGTTTCGACACTAACGAGATTGTGGAACTGTTCAACTCCTGAACGTTCCGCTCACCAACATTGCTTTCCCCACGATGCAAGGCATGGCGGGGAAAGCATGTTTATACACGACTTTGAGAGTCTGGCCATTTGCGTCACAACTTGCGCCAGCTAGCAATGCGATCGGTTCGATTGGTTTAAAACCCAGCTCAGTGCGGCGTTGCGCGCCTATTATATAAACGCCCTCTTTTGATCTTTGGTTTTCAAGGTGATTGAACGGTGATAGCTGAAGCTAATAGCCTATGGAAGTTTTGCTGCCAAATGTTTCTTCAGGGGTCCCCTTTAACTTAGTTTTCCGATAAGAGTCTCTGTTTCCCATACAGGTCTTTGCTCACGTCCCTGACGGGATGCGACGGAAAACGACGCTGAAGTGGTGCCGCTGTTTTTTGGTGCGAAATCTCGAAAGTTCTGGTGTGTCCTGAAGATCTGCTCGCACAACCGCGATGGTTCTGCGCTCAGGTCTTTTGGGCATGGATGCGCACATTTGCCGGCCGCACTCCTGGTTCGCAGATGCTGCCCGTCCCACACCACAAAAATAACAGCCGACTTTGAGTCGTGCGAGGAAACCCAACTATGGTCAAATTCATAACTCCGGAAGTCCTTGACCGTCTGGGCTACAGTCGAGTGTGCGAGATTACCGATGAGGAAATCTGGGACACGCTGATTACGCCCATGACCAAGGGACTGCTCGGAAAGATCCTGCGCAAGGATCCTCCGAAACTGATGGAGACCGTTGCCGGCAAGTTCCCTGGCGACGAGGTGACGAACCTGAACAATCACCTGCTTTACGGCGGGCAACCTGGTTTCGTTCGTTACCCTTATCTGCACACCTTCTGGAAAACTCGCCATGGTGCGGTCGTTATCAAACGCGATCGCCTCAAGTTCGAGGTTCTCTGCTGGTATGGCGATGTCGAAAAGAATCGCGGCGAGCTGATTTACAAAGCCGGTCTGCGCGACCGTCGTTATGACGGCACGACGCAGGCTAACGACTGCTCCCTGCTCGAGTTTCCGTACGATGACCCCGTGCTGAACCGCCAGATTGCTCCCGGGCTTCGCTCGGTCGAGCTGTCTGTCTACGGTTTCATGCCCGGTTCGAAAATTTCGGACGGCGACGGAGACACGGAGTTCGAGAGCTTCATTCAGCAGCCTTACCAATTCCTTGACCGGCCCGAGAAGTTCATGGAGCTGTTCAGGCGTGCCTGGAAAGGTCGCCGTGCTCCCGGACAGTTCGGCAAGCCGATCGACGACATCAGTGAAGAAGTGCTTCCCGCCTTTGAAAAGATAGCCGCGAAGTACGGTTTTGACATGATCGAAGCTGCACCGAGCCACTATCATGTCGCCAAATGGGTGCTCAACAACGGGTACCTGTTCGCGTCCGCCGAGGACAAGGCGACATTCAATGGCTTCTCCGAGGGACTGGAGCGCATCCGCGCTTCCGGCACGCCCCTGACTCGCCAACAGCAGTCGTGGGTGTGCGTGATTCAGAGCCTCAAAACGGCCGAGCTGATCCCTCAGGAGCTTCTTCTTCCGGGGTTAGTTTGGCCACAAGACAACCTCAGCAAGCGCTGCCTCTGGCTCTACCTGCCAATCACAGAGGCGGCCAAAGCGCTGAAACTTTCGTAGCGACGATTTACTTGCTTCATCGCATAGAGGCAGTCGAGATAACGGCATCGTGAAAACGACCTAACGACGCGAAGCTGTGTATTGCCGTCGTGCAGCAATGCGCGACGCAGACACAGCAGTGTGTTGTGGTTGAACGCACAGGTGCAGGTTCTCACTGCCGACTCCGCGCGCCCGGGGACGCCCTTATGGTCTCCCCCCGCGTGAAGAATATCTATAAGGAGACCCCCTATGTCCAACGCATTTCCCTCGCCAAATTTCACTGAAATGCTTGGCATTACGCCGATCGCCTTGGTCTCTGACCAGGTGATCTGGGACGAGCTCCTGACACCGCAGGTGAAGGCATTCCTTGGAGAAATCCAGGGTGAGCCGACTGTGCGTGTCCAGGAGACCGTATCTGGAGAGTTTCCCGGCGATGAGGTCACCAATTTGAACGGACACCTCCTGTACGGAAAGCCGGGCTACGTCCGGTTCCCGTACATTCAGACCGTCTACCGTACCAAGTACGGTTGCGTGATCATCAAGCGTGATGGTCTGAAGTTCAAAGTGACTGCCTGGGTTGGCAAGCGTGGAAAGCAGGAGCTCATCTTCAGGGCTTCGTTGCGTGACCGGCGTTATGACGGGACGAAGAGGGCGGACGACAGTGCGCTCCTCGACTTCACGTACGCAGACGCCATCAACGCGCCTCTTTCCAAGGATGGCAAGCCGATCGACGCCAAGTCGGTCGAACTGTCCGTCTACGCATTCATGCCTGGCTCCAAGATCTCCTCGGCTTGTGGGGACACTGCGTTCGAAGAGTTCGTGCGCAATCCCTACACCTTCCTCGACCGTCCGAAGCTCTTCATCAAGTACTTTCGGAAGGCTTGGAAGACCGAGAGGTCGCCGGGTCAGGTAGCAAACCCTGTCCCCGACGTGTCCGGTATCGTTCCTCCCGTGTTCGACAAGATCGCGATCGAAGCGGGATACGACTTCATCGAGAACTCCTCGAGCCACTACCACGTGGCTATGTGGGGCGCCTCGCTGGGGTACCGGTACACACTTCCTGAGCACGCCAAGACTCTCGCTGCTTTCTCCCTCGGCATCAAAAAGCTGAAGGAGAGCGGCGTCGAGCTCACGCGGCCTCAGGAATCGTGGGTATGCGTCCTGCAGAGTCTGCCCAAAGAGCATCTTCCCAAGGACCTCAAGGTCTATGACCTTGCTGGTCCGGTTTGGCCTCAGGACAACATCGGTCCTGCCAACCTGTGGATGTATAAGCCGCTCAACGAGCGCGCCAAGCAGCTCATGCAAGAGTGACACTACCCGGGCGGATGCTCTCTAGCATCTACCCAGACGCGTAATGCGTCTTCCTCGGTTCTCCGAGGCACTCCAAGACAAAAGCGCCGCCTGCATCAGCGCTTATGTCTTTTCCCTTCAGTACCGGGTCTCCATCAGGCGGACGACCCGGTATTTCTTTTTCAACGTTTACTACTAAAGCGTATAAAATATAAAATGGTGATTCCAAGCGCGGGAGTTTGTCCCATTTGTCGTTG
>JAYRNY010000905.1:0-2119 GCA_041911975.1 bacterium
CTGTATTATGGGAATCAGCTTGCGCAGAACGTCTTCCTCTTGCCTTTCCATTTCCCGCCCATGATAAAGCTCGGCCAGTCCCTTGAGGAGCAAGACCTGCTTCTCTTTGTCATCGGTAGCAGCAAGCAAAGCCGCCTGCAACACAGCTTCGGCTGTCTCAAAGTCCGATATGGGCTCTTCCGGCGGCTGATTGCCTTCGATTGCATTGGGCGCAATCACAGGATTTCCCGCAAATGCATGGGCTGCAGGCGTAAAGAAGGACGCGATGAGGACAAGAACCAATGCTATTGCTTTTACCGTCATCAAAATTTCCTCGGTTATCTGCTCAACTTACCCTGCAATAGCCGCAAATGCCTCATTCCGCAGAACGATAGAGTTGTTGAAGGCTCGTCCCGAGGATAGAGGCGAAGCGCTGAAAATTTGAATAAACTTAATAGTGATCGAAACTTACGATCGGAGGCAAATATGTTATTCAGAAATAGAGCTGATGCAGGAAGGAAACTGGCGATTAGAGTCGACCAATACCTGTTCGGTCTTTCCAAAGAAGCGCGCCAGGCCGATGTAATCGTAGTAGGATTGCCGCGTGGCGGCGTGCCGGTGGCTCTGGAAGTGGCACGCAGATTTTGTTGCCCGCTCGAGATCATAGTAGCTAAAAAGCTTCCCTATCCGAATCAGCCGGAATACGCAATTGGAGCTGTTTGCCCCGGTGGAGTCGTAGTCCTCAGCCCGGATATTCCAGAAACTAAAAGCTGGAAAGATTACATCGAGGCTCAAAAGCGCGAACTAATTAGTTCTACACAAAGGCGTGAAGACGAGTACTATATGCTGGCCGGCAAATTCCGCGGCTCGTTTGAAGAAAAGCTTGTGATTATAGTTGACGATGGCGTAGCCACCGGAATGACTGCGCTGGCGGCAATTGAGTTGGCGAAACAACGCGGTGCAGCAAAAGTAATTTTGGCAGCACCTGTGATGAGCAAAGAAAGTTACAAAGAATTGCGCTCTCATTGCGACGGAGTGGTGACAGTTTATGTGCCCGAAGTGTTCAACGCTGTCGGAGAACACTACGCCGAGTTCTTACCCACCTCCAATGAAGAAGTAGTTAAAGCAATGATCGAAGCAAATCAATTTCATAATTGTCCTTCACCCGGCCGAAGCGAGATGCAGAGGAAGACCGTCTCATAGAAAAATGCCGATTTGCTAACCGGCAGGCCCGCGATTGGATAAGTCTTTGCATCGCTTGTGCTTACAATCGCACTTTTCTTCACCGTCACAGGCACTCTTGCAAAGGTCGCTGCAATAGCGCTTGTCTTCGCTTCGGCAATGGCAATGCTTTCTGGCGCACTTTCTGTGACCGGCCGGTTCGAGCTTGTCATGGTTGGCTTCCAGGGGCATCTTTTTTCCTCATTGCTGCTCGGTACTGACTATAGTGAAGCAAAACAGGCGACGGCAAATGAATCGGGAGGATGATTCGAATACGGGATCATTCCTCAGGTCTAGGAGAAAATCGTTCCGCAAGACTATACAAGCAACTTCTCAGTCAAGGATGATTGATTTGACTTGAGGAGTTTTGAAAATGAAAATCAAAGAACCAATTCAGTCCGTTCTGGCTGGAATATGGCATAACCAGCACAATTCCCAGATGCAAATTGAAGTTGATGAATCGGGCAAGATTACCGGCTATTTCATTACCGGCGTAAGCACCACGGGCGACAAGTCGGACAAATATCCCCTGGTGGGTTTCGCCAGAGGTGATGTATTCGCTTTCTGTGTCGACTTTACCATACACAGCTCGATGACGACCTGGGTTGGACAAATTATCGACCCGGAAAAGAAGCACTTCCAGGCCATGTGGCAAATGGTGGCTGACGTAAATCAAGATAAGAAACGGACATGGAAGTCTACCTGGTTCGGTCAAGACACATTCGACGCCGGTCCGAGAGAAACCGAAGTGTGCCCGCGCCCTGGTGAAGCATCTCACCCGCTCTACTGCAGCATTATCTGAGTTTTAGCGGCGAACAAAGAAAAAACGCCAGCCTCAAAAAGGCTGGCGTTTCTGCCTATCTTCATCAAAAAGATCGATGTCGAGCACTGGATTAGTATTGAAAATGGATACGTGGAC
>JAYRNY010000906.1:0-2569 GCA_041911975.1 bacterium
TCCGGCAAGCCGATTCTCTGGGTTCATATGCTGGGCAATATTGACGGCTACACTTGATCCGCCGCCAACAGTCTGAGGGCCGGGTCGCTCTCAAAAGAACCTGTACTTTCCAAATTGCGCGACCGATTCGTTTGCGGCTATCGCAACATCATGAAAGACCCCTATGCCGGCAATTCAGGCATACACCCATCTACCGGACCGGCCGTCACGACCACTAACGGTGCCGGACCTCGCAATCTCCAGCTCTTCGTCATGGCTTCAGACGGCACAGTCGTGCATTGCATGCCGGGATATTGGAACCCCAACGACCTGAGCTCCGAGCTGGATCTCGCCGAAAAACTCCACCGGGTGTGGGCGGACAATTCCATTACCGATCCCCAGAAAAAGGCGCTGTTTGCGCAAGAACAGCTCCGCCACATCCAGACTCACTCAGCCGATGAAGTTGCCCGCAGCGAACTGCAAGGTTTCGACAAGCAGTTTTGCTACAAGCACAATGTCACAGATGCCATCGCCAATGCCAGCCTGATTCCAGCCGACTGGCACGACGTGCCGAAAGAAGCATTCAAGACGACCGACGTGATTCTGCATGAGCGCATGGCCAAGCAGCCGTATGTTAACTATGCAAGCTTCAATGTCGCCAGTTTCGTTAATTACGGCAGCCATCACTATGACAAGCACGAGAAGGATCTCGAGCCGGAAACGATGGCAAATGTTCGTGCTCACAATCTCCGGGAAGTTTTGCACGAAACAGGCGATCCTGTGCCAAAGGCTACAGTCTCGAATTTCGCGAAACCCAAGGTTTATCCGAATCCAGTTCTGAAACCGCGCGAAGTCGATAAGACAATGGTGGAAGGATTCTGGGGCTATGCCAGGCAAAACGACTGGGCGAAAGCCGACAGAGTCGCCAATTATATGCTGGAAAAACGCCCGGACAGCCCGACAGGGCACGAGATGAAGGCAGTGGTCGCCTATGGAAAGCGCCGCTATGCCGAGGCATACTTCCATTCGTACAACGCCATCAAAATGGGCTCGAAACACCCGACTATCGTGGGCATCTATCAGAAGTCGAGAACGGCAGCCAGCAGCGCCCGGTAACGGATCGCCAGGAGTCTGCAGGGGCGCATTGCGTCGACCCTATGATAGTTTGAGCCGTTTCAGGTAAATCAACCCGGCCAGCATGTAGACCGCGAATAATAGCGGCAAGATGTTGTAAGGGTATGCCGGCAGCGGATACAGCGAACCGACAAAGGCGAAGGTAAGCACCGCGCATGACGCGCATACCGTGATCACTTTCACCAGTGAGAGCTGCTTCGACTCTCTCAAAAGCTTTGCTGCAGACACGGATGTGGACATGTACGCGTAAATGAAGCCGAATGTGGCGAGCGTTCCCAGCCAGCCGACTATATCCATGAGCGGGACGCACAAAACCGACAATCCAGCCGCAATTGCCAGGCTTAAGGCTGAGGACAGCCAGACTGCTACGTGCGGGGTTTGATTCTCGTGATGGCAGTTGCCGAGCCTGCTGTGCAGCAGTCCATCCTGGCTCATTTTGAAGAGAGCGCGCGCTCCGGCGTTCAAATTCGCCAGTCCGGCGGCAAAGAAACTGACCATAATTCCTGCGTCGATGATGTGTCCGAGCATCGGAATGCCGACTGATGTGCTCATCGACAGCAATGGAGTGGAGCATTTGTCCAGAGCTACAGGTGAGGAGTGAAAACTCATGACCATCGCGTAGGATGAAAGCATAAAGAAGGCGCCACTGAAAATGACGCTTTGCATGATCGCTCGAGGAATGGTTTTCAGCGGCTGAATGGCTTCCGTTCCCAGGGAGGCAGAGCTTTCGAAGGCGACGAATCCGAAGATTGCCATAACGAGGCCCATGCGCACGTTCTCTACCTTCACGCCTTGCAGACCAAATTGCTGCCAATCTAAGGAAAGTCCATGCTGAATGATCGTCAGGCATACAACAAGAAGAATCAGCCCTACAGAAAGAACCTCCAGCTTTAGCATCAGGCTAGCTGAAAGCTTCACGTTCTTATATGCGACAAAGCCAACAAGAAGAGCAGCCAGAAGCATCATCGACTGACTGGAAACAGAGACGTGGAAAATGTGATTTATAAGAGAGATCGCGTAAAGAGCAAATTCCACCACACAGGCGGAGCCGCAGAAGATATAAGCAAAGAGAAGCGCCCAACCGGTGAGCATGCCGGCTTTCTTGCCGAACCCGAGATTGACGAAACTGTAAAGCGAACCAGGACAAGCCGAGCGAGAAGCGAACTCGTTGATGCACTGGGCGGTGAAAAGAATGCCTACGGTGGCGAGAAGATAAGACAGCCAGGTGCCGTTGCCGGCAAAGCTGCAAACGATGGGGATGAGCATGCCCGGCGTAGCGCTCGGCGCAATCCCGGCTATCGACTGGGCTAGTGTTTCCAGCGGAGATAGGACGCCGTGCTTGAGCCCGCTTACCGCGTGGGGCGGAGCGATTGGCGACTTTTTGACGGGAATTTCTTTCGTTTGAAGAGAGGCCATCAAACTTACCGGATTGGTCAGATCCGGAGATTATCCCAAA
>JAYRNY010000907.1:0-4782 GCA_041911975.1 bacterium
TACAGTCGTAAATCCACGCGCGGCTGACGTAGCATAGATATAGTTGCCGCCGCGGCCAAGGTAAGCACTGGCCGTGCCTACGGTTCCTAATGATGTAATTAGCCCATCAAGTGCAACACCTTTATCAAATTGCAGGGTGCTGGGAACGAAGTAGCTTCTCTTATCAAATAGCTGCCCTTGCTTGGGATCGGTCACCATTGAGCGGACATCATCAATGCCGACGAATTCTCCGGAATTATCGTTGTGTCTGAAATTGGTGAGACCAACGGCACGCCCCTGACTGTCGAGTATCGGTCCGCCGCTGTTGCCGCCCTGAATGCGGGTTGAAGCATGAAGGAACATCGTGCTCGGATTCACATTCGGATGATCGAAGGGGGTTCCGGCAAACCGTTCGCGACTTTTGAATTCACCATTGCTCATGACGATCTCGTCCACACCATTCGGATGTCCGAGCACAGTGAGTTTTTCTCCAGGTTTGAGATCGGCAGCGGAATCTCTGAGTGGAATAGTCCGGAATTTTTCGCCTGGCGTTAGATCAGTCAATTCAATAACAGCAGACTCAGAGCCGGGATGGCTTTGTTTGACACGCGCGTTATATTTGCGCCCGTCAGCAGTTTCTACAGTAATTTTTTGAGCGCCATCGATAACATGATTGGCTGTCGCGATCTGACCGTTCTCCGTGACGAAGAAGCCGGATGCCCAGGCGTTATAAGTCTTGCCATCGCTGTTCACCTTATCGGTAGTGATTTTGACAATCGAGTCACGATTCTCGATGTAGAGTTTTGCCTCGGGCGAATTGCTGTCGAAAGGCTTTAATTTCGGTGAATGCGTCGCGTCGAGATCGGGATCGCCGAGAGAAAAAGTCGGCAAAATGACTTTGTTTGCTTCTCGAATTAACTCCGAGGAGTCTAACTTCGGTTGGGTGGCTTTAGGTGCCGCGTCCGGAAGCGGCAAGCCCATAGGGGGCTTGAACTGTTCATCAAGAGGTCTTGGATCGGGCGCTGCCGCCGGATCCCCACCAAAACCATGGCCGCCTTCGTGTTTATTATCGTACGGCTTGTCGCCTTTCTTTAGCTGGTAAGGTAGCCAGGCCTGCGGCGCATTGCTGTCATAGTGCCGCTGCCAGCTGTTTTTCTCCTGGACATTGCCAGGCTGATAATAAGGTCTGTATTCCTGCCGCCGCAAATATTCCTGTATGAGGAGCTGCCGCCTGATTTCCTGATATCTGAGATCCGGATATGTGAAATCCTGATATCCAAAACCCTGTGCTCGGACGTCTTGCGCCCCGAGGTTCTGCTGTCCGTCGTCGGCCGGCCCGCCGTACTTGAGGTCATTGCCCTCTCTGGCATAGCGAACGTATGGCGCCCGGTCTTCAACCAGGCTGCCGGTTATCCCCGCATCAGCCACCCAGTTGGGTGTCTCTGCCGATTCAACTTCCGTGAGGGGTTCGTAATAGTCAGGGTAGTCCTGCATTCCCGTACACTATATGGAAAATGTGACAAAACAAAGCGGGATAATACGTAATGGCTGAAAAGCTAATCTTCGGCGTGGACTATAGCGGCGCCAGTGCCGTACCCAACAACACCTGGCTGGCAACGGGGCGCCTGGGCAGCCTCGGACTTGAGATTGTCGATGTCAGAAAAGTCGGCTCGCTGGCTCTCAAGGACGAATTAATCAAGCACAAG
This sequence comes from bacterium, assembly GCA_041911975.1. GTDB lineage: Bacteria > Cyanobacteriota > Vampirovibrionia > Obscuribacterales > Obscuribacteraceae > QKMZ01. The sequence continues at coordinate 1,686 of JAYRNY010000907.1, forward strand.
GGTCACGCGGTAGGCATTGACAGCCCTTTCTCTCTGCCGGTGGACTTTCTGCACTATATGGCGCGCTCGCAGCAGCGCACGGCATATCAGTCATTTCAAGAAATGGCGGAAGCCCTGTTCCACATTGGACAAGCGGGATTCATCGAACTGGCGAAAGAGTTCAAACGCGAGCCCAAAAGAGTGACCGACAAGTGGAAAGGTTCGCTTGCTATTTCCCCATTGCACCGCGGCAATCCGTCCATGGTGCAAATGACGTATCAATGCATCCAACTTCTGGCCATGCTGCCTCCCGATCGCTTTTACACATTGCCTTTCCAGTCGGAGATTGAAGGCGGCTGCGCAGTCATCGAAGTCTATCCGCGAGACACACTGCGCTATTTCCAGCTGAAGGAAACCGGCTACAAGTCCAAGGACAAAAAAGACGAGCCGCAAGTGACCAGTGTGCGGCACGAAATCATTCACGAACTTCTGGAAATCAAAGAAAAGCGAGGACTGACTTATCGCAACGTGCCTCGCTTGAGCATGAACAAGAACATGCTGGCCTCGGTGATAAACAGCGATCATGCACTCGACGCAGTGATTGCTTGTTATACGACGGCTATGTTCGAAGAAGCGAAGGAGCTGTTTGTGGACCCATTTTCACTCGATGATCTCGATGTGCTTCTGGAAGGATGGATTTACCGTCCGACCGGTGAATAGTGAAGAATTCAAATGCGATTCATAAACCCGGATGCACTTTCACAAATGTTTCATCTCAGGTTGGTAAGACTGGATAAGCGTCGTAATGCGTTTGCGGGAATCCTGTGTAATAGATGCAGTGATAAATGCAGTTAGCTGAGCTATCGAGCACTGCACGTTCTGCCGGGCTGTCAATTTCAATCAATAATTCCAACATGCGACTTTGTGGGGAGGGCGCGTGAGCACAGTTATCATCACATACCTTGCCATTGTGGGCGCGACGCTTGCAATGACACTCTTGTTGCTAAAATTCTTTAGGAAAAACGTCTTTAGCTTTGTCTTAGCTATCACCATATATGGTGCCATCGCCAGTTATGCGGCATTGAAAGTTGGACACGATTTTTTCATGGTCTTTCAACTGCTCGCCATAGGAGCCTTTGCCGGTGGTCCAATTTTTCTAGCTTTGTGCGCGTTCTTCGCCTATCCGAGATTCAAGCTCATGGCACTCACGAATACGGTCTTGTTAGTGATCGTGGGGTTCGTCGGCGTCGATGCGTTTCTAGTTGAACCACACATGCTGGAAGTTACCAAACACTCGATCATAAGCGACAAAGTGGACTCGCCATTGCGCATCGCCATTCTTGCTGACTTTCAAACAGACCAGATCGGTGATTACGAGCGCTCGGTCTTAAAACAGGTCGCGGATGAAAAGCCAGACCAATTCTTACTGCCGGGAGACTACATACAAACAATTTCAGCGCAAGAATGGGCCGAGCAGCGCGACAAGTTCAAGCAGATATTCAAAGATCTGAAGATCTCTCCGAAGCACGGCACATTTGCAGTGCAAGGAAACGTTGACGACTTTTCGTGCTGGCAGCAATTGTTCTCCGATATTCCCGGTCATACATTCGAGCAATCGGAGACAGTTTCGGCTGGACCAGTTGACATAACAGGATTGAGTTTTTACGATGGCCGCAACAGCGATCTCAAAGTCAACAGAAGTGAAAACAGTAAGAAGTTTCACATAGTCATGGCTCACTACCCGGATTTTTCTCTGGGCAAGATTGATGCGGATTTGCTTGTCGCCGGGCATTGCCACGGCGGACAGGTACAGTTGCCATTCTATGGACCGATTGTCACTATGTCGATGGTGCCAAAGCGCTGGGTGAACGGCGATCTCGTACGACTGCCGAGCGGAAGCAACCTGCTGATTTCGCGCGGCGTAGGTATGGAACGGCAAAATGCTCCCAGACTGAGATTTTGCTGCCGACCTCAGCTCATCTTCGTGAATTTGATGCCTGAGAAGATCAAACCCGTGGCAAAAGCCATGATGTCACCTGTGGTATCAAGCTGGGATCAAGTTTCTGAATATTAGTTTTGGGACGACCACAGGCAACCCGGCTCGGCCGGTTCAATTACCAGCTACTGCAAAATCGTGACTATGCTTTATTTCCTGTAGCGCATCGGCACTTGACTGATTATGTCTATCTTATTGTCCATGCCGATTGAGAACAAACTCACACTGGTTGTGTTGCTGTCTATATCAGCAAATCCAGCTCGCAAATTTGAGGCGAATGGGCTCTGCTTGATTGCGCCATTTAGCATTCTGGCAAAGACAATCGGATCCAGATCAGGATATTTGGCACTGAACTGGGCGGCAGCACTCTCAAAGGATTCCTTCGGACTTTGGCCTTGTATGTGCTGCATGACAATGTCATTGGCGGTACTCACTACATCGCGCACAGCGTCCTTGGAAACGTCTGCCTGGTATACAGTGCCTTCAGTCAGCTTGGCTGCCAGGCTATCAATTTCGCTGGCAGAGAGAGGATTCATAAATGAATGACTTTGCTGATCGATGAGCTTGGGTTTTCCATCAGGCTGCTTTTGCAGGAGCGAAACATCCAGCGTTCCATCGCGCATTCCTTCTGAGCCGCTGTAGTTGATTGCCAGCCCATGCTCCGCCTGCCCGGCTTGAAGAACTGATTGCATCGCTCGGGCAAAATCTTGCACCGAGGAATTCGCATTTTGACTGGAAAATGTACTCATCGCCTCGCGAAATATGCTCTGCATCAATTCAGGGTTATCTGCCGCGGCGGCGAGCTTTCCGGCCATGTCTTGCGCATACTGCTGAATTCTTTCTTTACTCCAGGCTTGTGAATCGGTACCTTTGGATGCATCAGCACCGGACGTCGCTTTATCCGGGAGGTCGCCTCTCTCACCGGCACCAGGACCTGCCTCCAAGTGAGTTTTGTCTGGGAAGTAAGTACTCAACCCATTGGAGCTGGGTGCCTCGGTTCCAATCCAGATCTTGTGCCCGTTGTAAGGACCCAATGCGCAGAAGTCAGCTGATTCGGCTCCAAACCCGGGCATGTTGCCGTTGAAAGCAGCCAAACCATTGGAACCGGGGGCTTCGGTTCCA
>JAYRNY010000908.1:0-6704 GCA_041911975.1 bacterium
AGAGCCGTTTTGGAATACCTGTGAAATGAAAACGCCGGAAGTCGTATTGGGCAATCCCAGTCCCTTCAGAGTGGATTCGTCGAGTGGTCCGACCTTCAGTCCAAGGAAGGGACGTTCGATTTTCTTCTCAGCAATCAGATCTGCGACGGTCGGTTTGGCAATATCTATAGGAATTGACAATCCGATGTTTTGCGCTCTTGCCGCGATGGCCGTGTTTACGCCCACCACCTGACCGACCATGTTGAGCAGCGGTCCGCCGGAGTTACCGGGATTGATCGCAGCGTCGGTCTGGATGAAGTTGATGTTGCCGTTGACGTCGGTAACGGTGCGGCCGACAGCAGATACGATACCGAGAGTAACCGAGTGGTCGTAGCCCATAGGAGAACCGATGGCGATGACGAATTCACCCGGGCGCAAGCCTGTCGATGTGCCCATTTCGGCAGTCGGCAAGCCTTTTGCGTTGACCTTCAGTACCGCCAGATCGGAAAATGAGTCGATACCAATGGCAGTGGCTTCAAGTTGACGCTTGTCGTTGAGCGTGACGCTTATTTTGCTGGAGCCTTTAACGACATGAGCATTGGTGACGATATATCCGTCTTCACGAACGATAAAGCCGGTGCCCGTGTTATGCCGCTCGGGACGCGGCGCACCGCCGCCTCCGTTGCCGTTGCCACCACCACCGCGTGGGAGGCGCTGTCCATTGAAGAAGAAATCAAAACCTTCAGGCAAGTTTCCAAAGGGAATGTTGAATCCCTGCATGTTGCCGAAATTGATCGGTTGGTTTACTTCTATATTCACCACGGCCGGTGCAACGCGCTCGGCGATATTGGCGATTGTGGTTGAAGTCAGTGGAACACCTTGCTTGCTGTCGACATTCTGCGCAAGCGTCTGAGAGATGAACGAACCCGCTGATGATCTGCGCTTTTCTTTTGAGCGCGATCGAATTTCCAAAACTTCCTTTTGATTTTCGGAGGCACCATTGGCGGTGGCAGCGTGTGCGCTAAGACCAGTCCAGGTTGTTTCCTCCGTAACCGCCAGTCCGACCAAAACAGACGCTGCAATCGTAAAAGAGAAGCTCAGTGATTTTTTCATATTTCCTCGAATCTTTCGAAATTCGTCGAATTTTTTCGAATTATCTGCCCATACCCAACTGCTGAGCGGTTTGGAACACTTTTCCTTCGGTAAGGATAGACGGTGCGATGATAACCTCGACTTGCTGCATCTCGGCAATAGTGGAGGCACCCAGTGTACCCATACTGGTCTTCAATGCTCCGACAAGATTCTGTGAGCCGTCGTCAGTGCGAGCCGGTCCGGTCAAAATCTCCGCCAGAGTAGCTGACGTGCCTACCTTGATTCTTGTTCCGCGCGGCAAGACCGGGCTGGGCGTTGCCATTCCCCAGTGGAAGCCGCGTCCCGGCGCTTCCTGGGCGCGGGCGAAAGGCGAGCCGATCATGCAGGCGTCGGCTCCGCAAGCTATCGCTTTGCAAATGTCGCCGCCTACTCCCATGCCTCCGTCAGCGATGATGATGGGCGAGACTCCGTGTTTTTCGGCGTAAGTGTGTTTGGCTGCAGCGCAGTCGGCAATTGCTGTGGCCATCGGCACTCCGATGCCGAGCACGCCGCGCGATGTGCACGCCGCACCCGGTCCGACGCCGACGAGAATGCCTGCGACGCCTGTCTCCATCAGCTCCAGGCAGGTCTGGAAAGTGACGCAGTTGCCCACGATAACCGGGCAGCCGATCTTTTTAGTGAACTTGCTCAGGTTGAGGCTGGGCTGACCCATCGCCGATTTATGCTCGAGCCCTGTCACCGTGGATTGGACTACAAGCAGGGAAAGACCGGCTTCCACAGCAATCGGTCCATACTTTTCAGCCCAGTTGGGAGTAACTGAAGCGGATGTCAGCACGCCGGACTTCTTAATTTCCTCGATGCGTTTTGCAATCAGGTTTTCCTTGACCGGTGACGTGTAGAGCTTTTGCATAAGCTGAACGAAGCTGTCCTTGTCGCTCTTAGCGATCTCATCGTAAGCTTCAGCGGTGTCTTCATAGCGTGTCTGCAACCCCTGAAGATTTAAAACGCCCAGCGAGCCAAGCTTGCCGAGCGCTATTGCCATCTTCACATCAACGCAGCTGTCCATGGCGCTGGCGATGATCGGGATTTCCAGTTTGTGATAACCAAGCTTGACAGAAACGTCGCAAACTTCAGGGTCGCATGTAAGGGAGCCGGGCACCAGGGCGATCTCATCAAATCCGTAAGCGCGCCGCGTGCGCTTGCCTAACCCGATCATCATTCCGCCTTGTGCGAGCCTTTCCTGGTATTCAAGCGATTTGCTGCTGGTCATTTTGTGAACCGCCTTTAGATACTTGGTTAGTGGTTTCCGAATATATTAAGTAGGTGTATTCTCTTATTTTGTATAAAGTTAGCACTTAGCTTAGCAGCCAAGTGAACGATTCACCCCACTTTGAGAGCGAACCTTCACAGATGAAACCACTTACCGTCATCGGTCTCAACTCCGGCACGTCCATGGATGGCATTGATGCTGCGGCTTTCAGGATAGAGCCGGTCGGTAGCGGTCATGTAAACGGTTCAACTGATTCCACCCCGGCGCTCAAATTCACGATGCTCGGCAGCACGTTGTATCCGTTTCAAAACAGATTTCGTGAGCGTTTGATGAAACTAGTGGGCTCCGGCACGGCGACGCTCGAGGAAGTGTGTCTTCTCAATGCCTCTCTGGGTGAGATTTTTGCCGAGGCGGTGCTGCGATTGCTGAAGGTGAGTGGGCTGTCGAAAGGCGATGTCGATTTAATAGGCTCGCATGGGCAGACGATCTGGCACTGCCCGGACGCGAAGTCTTTGTGGGGAACGAGTGCCGCTGGAACGCTGCAGTTGGGTGAGCCTTCTGTGATTGCGTTGCGCACCGGTATTCCCGTAGTCGCTGATTTCCGCACTGCCGATCTGGCTGCCGGTGGGCAAGGCGCGCCGCTGGTTTCTTTTGCCGATGCAGTCTTGTTTGGGCAGGATCACAAAGCGACCGGAGTTCTCAACATCGGCGGCATAGCCAATCTCACCGCCATCAACGATCATGGAAAAGCAGTGGCGGCTTTCGACACCGGACCAGGCAACATGCTTATCGATCGTGCTTGCCAGAAGTTTTTCAATTGCGAGTTCGATGAGGAAGGCAGAATTGCCGCCGGTGGGCGTGTAATTGAACCTTGGCTCAAAGTTCTCAAAGCGCATCCCTACTTCAAGCGCCGTCCACCAAAAACCACTGGCAGAGAGCTTTTCGGCTTTGGCTATTTCGACCAGGTGCTGGCGCCATATATCGAGAAGGAAAAAGTCGCGCCTGCCGATATCGTGAAGACGTTGACCGCATTCACAGCCTCGACAATTGCGGATGGATACAATGATTTCGTCAAGCCGACTACCAAGATAGAAAGGCTTGTACTGGGAGGCGGCGGCACATTCAATGACGAGCTTGTGCGGCTTTTGAAAAACTACTGGCCCAATGAAGTGTCGATTGCCAGGCATGAAGACTTTGGAATCTCGACGAAGTACAAAGAAGCGCTGCTATTCGCTTTGCTCGCATATACGACCTATTTCGGCATCCACAACAATGTCCCTGTCTGCACCGGCGCTTCGCGACCCGTCTGTCTTGGAAAGTTAGTGCGGGTATAACCCTTGGTTTCAAAGGTGGGGAAGGCTTGGCGACAGTTTAGAATTAAACAGATCTGGTATGGTCAACTCAGAATCTGCGGTGAAGAAACCGATTAACTGACACTTCAAATCGTCGTCGCAAAAACGCGGAGCGAAAAATAAATGCCTTCTACCGACACCGATCTCGTGCTGCATTTGCCCGAAGAGATCAATTACGAATGCACAGGCTGCGGCAAGTGCTGCGGCGGCTGGTCCGTGCCGATGACTCAAGACGACTACGAGCGCATTGCCGGTGTTGACTGGAGCGAGTACGACAGCCGCTACAAGATGCAAGATCTGTTTCGCGAGCTCAAGCCTTACGAATCGGCCGGTACGCCCTATGGTTACGCGATCAAAGAAGGTGGCGACGGGCACTGTCCGTTTCTCAAGGACAACCTGTGCTTCATTCACTCGAAGCACGGCTCGACCTTCAAACCTTCTATTTGCCAGCTTTTCCCATACTGCTTCAACGAGACTCCCAGCGGCATCTACGCGACAGTCAGTTTTGTGAGCATGGGAGTGGTAAACAATTCCGGCAAGCCGCTGGCGGAACAACGCGACTATCTCGAGACCAAACTCAAAGAATTCAAAACACTTTTCCCCGATCACCATCCCAACTGGTCCAATCTGAAACTGGCTGTTGATAAGCCTCTTGCCTGGGATGAGTATTTGGAAATCGAAGCGGAGATGCTCAAGATTTGGAGCGAACGCGAGTGGACAATCGAAAATCGTTTTCTCGCCATCTCGGACATGCTCTTGGAGAAGTTCAAGGGAGTGCCGGTCGTGCCTCCTTCTGCAGTAGGACGCATGAAGTCCATAGACAAGAACCTTCTCGTCGCTCTATATAAGATCTACTTTCCGATCAAGAAGCTTGGAAGAGGAGAAGGTGATTTTAACGCGGGAAGATTCACATATCAGATGCTTTTTGAAGGCGTCTTCCCGGGATTACGCCTGCGTTCGCCGACGAAGTCGTATGGCTTCGAAGAATTAGCGAAAGTGGAGTTTCCTCAGGATAAAGACGTAGAGGACCTCATCTACCGCTATTTCCGCTCGCGCATTTTCGGCAAGCTCTACTTCGGTGCCGGCTTCGGTCAGCTCAGTTTGATCACAGGCTTCCATCACCTACTTCTTTCATATGTACTTTTAAAAGAGAATTCCAGGATCGTCGCCTTGTCTCGAGGAGCCAGCATGCCGAGTTATCTCGATGTAGTCGTTGCCGTGCGCACGCTGGAAAAACGTTTGGGCGAGACGTCTCTGGGCGGTTATGCGGCAGCGGTACTGGAGCTGCTCTTGTTCAGCCCTGGACGGATGCGGCGTATTCTCAGTTCCACGTAAGGGAGGCGTACATATATCCCTGGCACGGAGCCGCATGCGGCCCCCATATAACCATCCGCGCGCGCCCGTCTTACCTAAGTAGTGGATGTCTGTCAAATTTCCCCGTGATGCCCAAAACGCGAGCCTGGTATGCGTTTGTGGACCAAACGCTGTTTCGTACTGTATTCCAGCCAACATTTTCCCAGTTGACTTGCCCCCAGCTTTCTAGTAATCTAGCGCCACTGATTCCAAGTGGTCGCGCTTTTTGCGACCAGTTTTTAAATTCACTTACTAATTTTGAATATAACTGGCAGGAGGTTCACTATGATCCGTAAACTTACTATGTCTGCTCTCGTCGTAGCCGCTCTCGCAATGAATGTTCCAGCATTCGCGCAAGCCCAAGGCGACCAATTCTCGTCCGCCGGTAACGAAGGTATGATGAGCGCCACCGATGGTGGATCCGCACAAACCAATACCGGATCGCAAACCCGTCAAGAACAAGACAGCCAAGCACCGACACTGCAAGGCGCCACTAACGGTACAATCGGACCGCAAGGCTCTGATGCTACCTACATCACCGGCGTCAACACCGCAGGTACGGTTCGCGTAAACAACTTGGCCAACTTGGAAGCATTGCTCAACATCATCGCCAACGGTATGGAAATCCTGGGTATTGCCTGGGGCGGACCTACCATGATCATGGGCTTCATGCACATGGCAGCCGGCACACAAGACGCTATGAAGAAAGTACTCTTCGGAGCAGCTGGTGTGACAGGCGGATTGGCAACACCCGGTTGCATCAACTGGCTCGTTGCATCCGCTCGCGATGCCAACCTGTTCAGCTAATCCAGCTAAGTCCAACACCAATTCAGACAGTTCAAAGGGGAGCGCAAGCTCCCCTTTCTCTTTGTCTTCACGCCGATTTCCAGAATTGCGTTTTTCACAGATCAGGTTCTGAATGATCTCGATCTCCTTTATCTATATAAGAGCGGTTTGTAGCGTGCTGTGATTTGGGGGGTGAAAAACCGGCACCGCCAGCCAGGTTTGGAGTTGGATGGAAGCGTTTCTGAATGTAGAAAACTCTGCTATCCGGCCGCGTTCATTTATATAGATGCGATTGCTCATTGAAAAACCAGCTCATTCAACTGAGTCGAAAACATCGCTGGCAGGCTGATCTTTAATAGATGGACGCGCAGAACCGATGAATATTCCGAAATTCGATGAAAAGTGTAGTCCAGTGAACAAAAAAGATCTTGACTCTGATGCATTCCGGCCTTACTCTGTACAAGGCTCGCTTTTTGAGCCTTTTTGCCCGCAACTTACTAACAATTGAAAAACTCACTGGAGGGTTTCCTCATGCGTACTTCTTTTGCAAAATTCGCTTCCATGGGAATGGCCGCTGCTGTAGTAGTCGGACTCGCTATTACTCCTGCATTCGCACAAGCCCAAGGCGATCAATTCTCGTCCGCCGGTAACGAAGGTATGATGAGCTCCACCGATGGTGGATCTGCACAAACCAATACCGGATCGCAAACTCGTCAAGAACAAGACAGCCAAGCTCCGACATTGCAAGGCGCAACGAACGGAACAATCGGACCGCAAGGCTCTGATGCCACCTACATTACCGGCGTCAACACCGCAGGTACTGTACGCGTAAACAACTTGGCAAACTTGGAAGCATTGATCAACATCATAGC
>JAYRNY010000909.1:0-8179 GCA_041911975.1 bacterium
AGGACATCACCGATTTGAAATCGGCGGAAGACAAAGTCAAACAACTCAATGAAGATCTCGCCCAGCGCGTAAGCATCCTTGCCGCCGTCAATCAAGAACTGGAGATACTGACGCACAAACTCGAACTCGCCTATGACGAAGCACTAGAAGCATCGAAGCTGAAGTCGGAGTTCGTCGCCAATATCTCCCACGAGGTGCGCACGCCCATCTCTGCCGTTTTGGGCATGACCGAATTGCTCATGGACACCAGCCTTTCCAACGAACAGACCAGCTTCGTCAAAATAGTCAACGAATCGGCGCAATCACTTCTTACCATCATCAACGATATTCTCGACTTCTCGAAAATGGAAGCGGGACGATTGGAATTGGAAGTTATCGATTTGAATGTTCGCTCCATCGTCGAAGGGTGCGCCGACTGGCTGGCTTCGTCGGCACGCAGGCGGCGCCTGGCGCTGATGACCTACTGCGATCCTTCCATCCCGCAATTCGTCAAAGGCGACCCGGTGCGCTTGAGACAGGTCCTTCTCAATCTGGCCAGCAATGCCATCAAGTTCACCGAGAGTGGTGAAGTGCTCGTAAAAGCTACGAAATTCAGAGAAACAGAAGAACGCGTCGTCATACTCTTTCAAGTCACGGACACCGGCATCGGACTTTCGGAAGCGGCGAGAAAAAGACTGTTTCAGCCATTTGCACAAGCGGACGGATCCACTACGCGCAAATACGGCGGCACTGGCTTGGGTCTGTCGATCAGCAAACGTCTGGTTGAAATGATGGGCGGCGAAATCGGCGTCAGCAGCGAAGAGAAAAAGGGATCAACATTCTGGTTTACTGTTCCTCTGGAAAGAGAAAAATGGCCGGCACACCCTGACATAAAGGCTGAGCAATTGCAGGTGGTCGTGCCTTTCGACGTGCTCGTCGTAGACCATTCGCCATCCTCGCGCAATATCATTTCCTCGTACCTGACGAGCGCCGGCATCAAAGTCACGGAAGCGGATGACGGGCAAGAAGCAGTGAAAGTTCTCGAAGATGCGCAGGGCAAAGATTGCAAATTTACAGTGACGATCGTCGATGCATCGCAAGACAGTTTTGACGGATTCAAGCTGGCGAAGAAAATTGCCGGCGATTATGCAGATGTTGCCGGGCGAGTTGTCATTGTGGCGTCTTTTGACGAGAAGGAAAGAATGGAGAAAGCGGTTACGGACGGCGTGGCCGCCTGCCTGGTTAAACCGCTGCGCCGCGCTCATTTGTTGGAAGTGGTTTTGAAGCCAGGATTTCGAGGACAGGACATACTTTCCCTACCGGATGTCGTAGACGCAGGTCTGGTCAGCGCAATCGACGACCTCGTCATCCAGGGACAGGACGAGGTGGCGCCAGCACACAACAAGCAAAGCCAATGGAAGGTGCTGCTTGCCGAAGACAATCCTGTGCTGCAGCAACTGGCGGAAAGGCAGTTGCGCAAATTCGGACTGGAAGTAGTGATTGTCGCCAACGGTCAAGAAGCAGTGCATGAATTCGAAAAGCAGGATGACGGCCGCTTCGATGCAATCTTTATGGATTGCCAGATGCCGGAGATGGACGGATATGAGGCAACAGTCGAAATCCGCCGGCTGGAAGAATCGACGGGCGGGCGCGTGCCGATTGTGGCGATGACCGCAGGAGCCATGCCTTCCGATCGCGAGCGCTGCATCCGCTCCGGCATGGACGATTACTTAAGTAAGCCGGTTGGTCACGACCAACTGAGGCGCGTTATCACCACATGGATACCCCTGGCGATCAATGCCAATACAAAGGAAGCGTGGGCCACTCCGGAGCAGCCAGAAATGTCAACAGATGACGCCAATTCACATAGCGACAGAGAGGGACGTCACGATGAAAGGTTGCCAATCAACCTTGACGAGTTGAGAAAACTTTATGGAGACGATGATCTTCACGACATTCTCAAGATGTTTCTCAGCGAAGCCGCCGAACTCCTGACATCGGTTCGCGATCAGATTAATTCGAGATCGGACCGCGAGCTGGCTGCGACCGCACACCAGCTCAAAGGATTGTCGGCTGTTCTGTGTGCAGACACTTTGACCAGGCTGAGCCTGGAGATCGAGCAAGCGGCAAAACGTTCTGCTTGGGAACCTGCCGAAGAAAGCCTGGTTAGACTGAATGATGAATTCAAGAAGGTAAAGGGCTTCGTCACCGATTACCTGAAGGCCAATTAGCCGACCGGACATACTTTAGTATCCAGAAGCATCTACAAAGGTCATCCATCGACTACATCTGCTGCCCGCCGGCCTCCCCCGCATAAAATGCTCACCCCAAAAGCTTCATAAATGGCTTGCTGCAAGCCACTTCTAATATAATTGTGGCGGTTGGAAAGGGCATTTTTTAAGCCCTTGTAAGGAGCGATTGCTCCCTTTCCATGCTGGTTCCACAGATGGTGGCATAGTGCTGAGAATCCTAACGATCATTGTTGTCCTGCTTTTGCTGGCTGCTCCTATTACCGGCTGGTGGCTTTGCCAGCGCGCGCTGCCCGTCACCGACGGCGTGGTCACGCTCGAGCCGCTCATGCACGGAGCGCAAATCAGATTTGACGAGCGCGGCATTCCCTACATCGAAGCTTCTTCGGACAGAGATCTGTGGCTGGTGGAAGGCTATGTTCACGCCTCAGACCGCATGTTTCAAATGGATTTGCTCAGACGCGCAGCGCGCGGAGAGATGTCGGAAGTCTTCGGCGATCAGTGCCTGGTCGACGACAAGCTCATGCGCAGCATAGGCATCTCGCAAATTGCCGATGCCGAATTGAAAAAGCTCTCGCAAGATGTGCGCGCGTACTTGGACGCGTACTCCATGGGAGTCAACGAATATCTCAGGCGCAATGTAAAAACACTGCCGCTCGAATTTGCCACGCTGGCATACAGACCGGATCCGTGGAAACCGGTTGATACTCTTGCCGTGCTCAAATATTTGCAATTCGAGTCTGACGAATCGTGGCGACTCGACGACATGCGCCAGCGCATGGTGGACAAAAAAGGTGAAAAACTCGCCTCCGAGATTTTCGAAGAAAATCTGCGCTCGGTGATCAATCAGCCACCCGCACCAATCCCACCGCCTAAAGAAGAGCCGGCTCCCGCCGCCACACCGGCGGTTTTGCCCGACACACCAGGCGCTGAACCGAGCCACGGCGTGTCAGGTGCACCCGCGCAGAAAGAGGCCAGAGGAACAGGAACAGGAACAGGAGCAGGAACAGGAGCAGCCGCTAACAGACCGGCAAACACACGCCTCCCTAGTTTGCGTTCTTTCCCTAGAACCGCACCGTCATTGAGATCGCCGGGAAGAGCGACCTCACCGAATGCACCAGCGGTCGCGCCCGCGATACCACCGGCCACGCCATCGCCCCCTGGTCCTACCGGGTTCATGATTCGCAGAGGAGGCGCAAGCGCCACCTTGCCAGGGCGGCTAATAAGCCGCCCCTATGAAAAGATCATGGACAAGGTCTGCGCAGCGATGGACCCGCGCATTGGCAGCAACGCTTTTGCCATCGCCGGCAACATGTCCGACACGCGCGGCAGTTTGCTCGCCTGCGACAAGCACGCACTATATACGGTGCCCGACCGCTATTATTTGCTTTCCATGAAATCGCCGTCCACTCATCTTGTCGGCGGCACCATTCCTGGCGTGCCGGGAATTTTCACCGGGCGCAATGAGTTTATCTCATTCGGCTCCGCCAATCTCAGAGTCGACACTCAGGACTTGATCCTGGAAGAGTTTTCAACCCAGTTTCCCAACAAGTACAGATCTGCCGAAGGCTGGCAGAATGTCAGCGAAGACTTGGTGGCCATTCCAGTCCGATTGAAAAAAGACCTGCTGCATAAGGTTCTGGTCACCAAGCACGGTCCGATTTTGACGCGTAATGAAACATCCGGCGTTTCGCTCAACTGGGTCGGCTCCAGACCGCTAAAACCAATCATCGAGTCGCTCTGGAAAATGAACAAGGCAAAAGACCTTGTTTCATTCTCTCTGGCTCTGGACGACTATCAGGGCAATCCGCAGACATTTGTTTTTGCCGACAAGAAAGGCGCCGTCGGTTACAAAGTCGCCGGCGCGGTGCCCGATCGCCGCCGCTTCGGCGGAGGCAGCGTCATGGTGCCCGGTTGGTTGGTCAGGCAAGATCCGCCATTGATGAAGGCGGCGGAATTGCCGCAGGAGCTTGTCTCCAGAGAGGGATTTGTAATTGCAGGCGAGCAGCGCATTGCTGGTCACCCGAGCATCGCCAGCCCGTACGGCACGATGCGCATTCGTCAGGTGCTTTCGTCCTACAAGCGCAGCGGGCAGAGAGCCGGACTGCCGGAACTTGGGCTTTTGCAGAGCGACCAGACAGCCGCGCTCATAGAAATCGTCAAGTCGGAATTGAAGCGTGCCACCGACAAAACCGAGCTCATCGACAAGAATCAACTGACTGCTCTCGACCAATTGAAAAATTGGGACCAGCGCCAGTATCAGCTCAGCCCGGACAGCATCCCGGCATCGATCTATGAAAGCTTCATCAATACACTTGCGCACCGGCTTTTGGAGCCTAAATTGGGTGCGGACGACACGGCTGAATATCTGGAGCGCTGGCCGCGCTGGACAGTTCTTGTCGAAAGAGTTTTGCGCGGGCACCCCCCGCAGTGGCTGCCACCCGGTGAGCGCAGCTACGACGCATTCTTAATTTCCACCTTCGGCATAGCGCTCAAGGGCGTGAGAGTGGCGAGCGAAAAGGAAGACGCCAAGATTGTTCCGTGGGGTTCTCTGCACAAGGTGACATTCCGCCATCCCATCATCAAATATGTGAGCAGCCTGGAAAAATTGGCGCCATTTCTTGATGTCGGACCGTCACCCACGGGAGGCGACCAGGACTCGGTCAGCGCTTCCAACATCAAAGCCTCCAAGGATGCCTGGAATTTTTCATCGACAATCGGACCGACTCTGCGAGTCCTCGCCGATATGGCAGATGACGACAAAATATACGCCAATCTCGCTCTGGGCGAATCGGGACAGTTGATCTCATCCAATCGATCCGATCAACTGAAAGCCTGGATCAAACTCGAACCACATTCGATGGCGGTCTCGGACAAACAACTGGAAAGACAATCGCAGCACAAACTGATTTTGACGAATCAATAGATAAGGGAGAGGGACAGTGCCCGGCAAAGAAAGAACAGCGACCCAAGATAAAAAGGATGAGAGAGCAGTGAGTGCTGAAGCGAAAACAGACCGGATACTGGTGGCGGACGAAATCAGCCAGGAAGGTCTCGATGTCATGTCGCAGGCGCTTCAAGTCGATTATCTTCCCAAGATAACTCCCGAAGAATTGCTAAAAGTCATCCCTGAATATACCGGTCTTCTCGTCCGCAGCCGAACGGTGGTCACTCCTGAAGTTATCAAAGCCGGGAAAAACCTCAAGGTAATCGGGCGCGCCGGAGTGGGCGTCGACAACATCGACATCGGTGCCGCCACCGAAGCCGGAATACTCGTCGTCAATTCTCCGGAAGGAAATACAGCCTCCGCCGCCGAGCACACTGTCGCGCTCATGATGTCCCTGGCGAGAAACGTTTCGGCCGCAGACCGCTCCATGAAAGACGGCAAGTGGGAGCGCAGCAAATTTACAGGAACGGAATTATTCAACAAAACTCTGGGCGTCGTCGGACTTGGAAAAGTCGGACAGAGAGTCGCTCAGACGGCGCAAGCCCTGGGCATGAAGGTAATCGTCTACGATCCTCTTATCAGTCCGGACCGCGCCGCGCAATTGCATATGCAGAGCGTTTCTCTCGAAGAAATCTGGCGCCGCGCCGACTTCATCACCATTCATACACCGAAGACTCGCGAGACGACGAATCTCATCAGCGGCACCGTGCTGTCGAGAGTAAAACCCGGCGTGCGCATAATCAATGCTGCCCGCGGCGGCATCATCGACGAACATGCCCTCGCCAAAGCAATTCAGGACGGTCGCGTTGCCGGCGCTGCGCTCGATGTTTTCGACAACGAGCCGCCCAAAGACTCGCCACTCTATGCGCTCGGCGATAAGGTCGTTTTGACGCCACACCTGGGCGCATCGACAATCGAAGCGCAATTCAATGTGGCTATCGATTTGGCGGAGCAAATGCGCGACTATCTCACGACCGGTCTGGCGAAGAGCCCTGTCAATCTGCCATTCATGCGCCCGGAAATTCTCAAGAGCCTGGGTCGCTATGTCTGGCTCGCCGAAGCGATGGGCTCCATCGCCGGCGAGTTGAGCCAGGGCACCATAAAGGAATTGGAGACACTGGCTTACGGCGGGCTGGCATCAAAAGACACGTCACCACTGACGGTGACTGCTCTGCGCGGCATGCTTTACACCAAGATGGAAGGCGTCACCTACGTCAACGCATCGCTCATTGCAAGACAACACGGCATACAGGTGCGCGAAAGCAAGTTCGAAGAGACCAGCCAATTCGGTGACGAGCTCTCCATCATACTTTCCACCGAGTCAGGCATCACCTCGATGTCCGGCACAATCCTCGCACATGACGAGCCGATTATCACCAAGATCAACGACTACCCGATCAACCTGACACCGGCGCGCTACATGCTTTTCACCATGCATCGCGACCAGCCGGGTATGGTTGCGAAGGTGGCGGGCATTCTGGGCAAGCACGACATCAACATCAGCACCATGTCGGTGGCCAGAAAAGGCATCCGCGAAGACGCAGTCATGGTGATGACGCTCGACGACCCGGTCAGCAATGCGCTCATTACTGAGCTGGTTGAAGTGGAGGGCATTCACATGGCTCGCTTTGTTTCGCTGATTCCGCAGAGCCGCAGATGACACGTACTCGGTCCAATAAGAAAACTTTCGCGGGCGCGGCCGCCCTCCTGATTTTTCAAACCGGACTGTTGCCGCTCACCGCACGAGCTCAGATGACAGAGGCGGGCATGAATCCAATTCGTCTGCCCGCCAGCATGACGAAACATCCAAGCCTGGAAAAGGACTCGAGCTTAGAAGCAATACTCAAACCGCAAGAATTGCCGACCACACCAGTTACCCCTATTTCGCTTGCCGGCATCAAAATTCCCGGAGTGAATGCCAACACGACAAGCATGTTGGGGATGAATCACTTTGTGGTCATCAACAACACGCCGTTTGAAACGATGGGAGACCTTTACCGAGACAATCGCCTCAAAGGCAAACCGAATTTCGTCACTCTGGACAGCATAGTTAATCCATATTTTGCGACGACCAACGGGCTCATCGCCGCCGTCATAGAAGAGCACGTGATGCCAGAGTTGAAGCAGGTTTTAAACGCCATGCTCAAGACAGCTGTGGAAGATTATCGCATCGCCGAAGACGCGGAAATCAAAGACGACATTCAACGCAATCTAGCCTTCATTATCGTTGCATTGCGTTTGCTCGATCCGGCGATCAAACTTCCCGACATGGGTGGTGCCAGCGATCTCTCAGACAGAGAGATGAAAAACATCGACGCCGGTTTCAAGGCCCGCTCGGAGATCTTCGATCGAGAGGAAAACTTCGAAGCATTCGCCCCGCTCGGCTGGTTTGCAAAACGAGAAAAGCTCTCATACTTCTACCGGTGCGCTCAGTGGATATCGCGCATGGACTTCCCGCTCACCGATGTGACAGTCGATACGGAGACCGGCAGCGGCAACTTGTTCCGCCGCTCTGTTCTTCTGTACCGAGCACTGGACCGCGCCACAATAGCCGGCAAACCGGCCGTCGATGTCTGGCAGAGACTGGTGACGGTCTGGGAGCTCTTCGCCACCAGTTCGCTGAAAAACAGGCAAAAGACTTTACTCTACCCGGACTTTAAAACCGTAGTGCCGGGCGGATCGCAAGATTTGAAAAGCACTCTAAACAGCCTGGCCAGTCCATTCGTCCGTACCAAACTGCTCTTATCTGTGCGCAAGCAAAAGCCGGTTGGATTGGGTGCAACATCAATATTCGAACTCGCCGATGATTCAGGCGCCGGCGACCAGCCTGCCGCATTCAGATTGATGCCTCTGATCGAAGATCCAGAGATGCCCTGGCTTCGCGCGCGCGCTCAGACCTATGCCGACGATGAGAAAGGCAGCGTGTGGTGCCCGCTTGCTCTTTTGATTTTGCATGCGCGCGGAGCCCAGGCGGCAACCAATATTTTGTACAACGGTGTTTCGA
>JAYRNY010000910.1:0-3222 GCA_041911975.1 bacterium
GGGGGCGGTCGATTTCGGTGTCATTGTCGACGCGGGCGTTGTTATGGTGGGAAACATTTTCCGCCAGCGTTCAATCGCCAACGAACACACAAAAGAAGGCGAGAAGATAAACCACCATCAAGTGATTATAACTGCCGCCAAGGAGGTCGGGCGGCCGATTGCTTTCGCCGTCATTATCATTATTTCGGTCTACTTGCCTCTATTCACGCTGGAAGGCGTCGAGGGGCGAATGTTCCATCCCCTCGCTTTGACCTTTATTTATGCCATTCTTGGCGCCCTGATCGCTTCTCTAACCGTTATTCCGATCCTTTGTTACTGGTTCTTGCGCGGCAACATCAAAGAGCGCCACAATCCGATCGTAGAAAAGGTTCACAACTGGCATGCGCCGCTTCTGGCAAAGGCGATCGATCGTCCCAAGTTCACAATTCTGGTTGCAATTGCAATTCTCGCGGCCAGTTTTGGTGCATTGCCATTTCTGGGATCTGAGTTCATTCCCACTCTGGATGAAGGCTCCATTCTTTTGAGGACCAAGCTTTCGCCCAGCGTGGCTCATTCCGAGTCGATGCGTGTAGCGGGTGAAGTGGAGGAAATAATCAAGAAATTCCCCGAGGTCACCGTGGTTGTCTCGCGCATTGGGCGGTCCGGCATGGGCTCCGACCTTGAAGGCGTGGATAACGCTGACGTTTATATTGGTTTGAAACCTAAAAGCCAGTGGACTACTGCGCACGACAAAGAACAGCTCGTCGACATGATGGCGAAGGAGCTCGAGGGAATTCCGGGTCTCATTCACTCATTTTCGCAACCGATTGGAGACATGATTGATGACCTGGTTGCCGGTATCAAAGCCGACCTTGGTATCAAGATCTTCGGCGAAGATTTGATTGTTCTCGACAAGACGGCCAAGCAAGTCGAGCACATAGTCTCAAAGGTTCGCGGTTCTGCCGATATGCAGCGTGAGCACATTTTGGGCTTGCCTCAGATGACCATCAAAATGAAGCGCGACGTGATTGCGCGTTATGGACTAAATGTTGCCGACATTCAAGAAATAATCGAAACCGCTGTGGCGGGCAAAGTGGTGACCGATGTAGTGGAAGAAAACCGGCGCTTTGGGCTGCTTATCCGCTTGCCGCATGAATATAGAGACACTGAAAAAGATATCGAGAACATTCTCATTGATACGCCCGATGGGGCGAAAGTGCCGCTCAAGCAATTGGCCGAGATCAAGCTGCCGCGAGGAACGGTGATGATCAACCGCGAGGATGGACAAAGGAGAACGGCCGTTTTGGCGAACGTTCGCGGTCGCGATCTGGGCTCGTTCGTCGAGGAAGCGCAGCAGAAAATAGAGGAAGAGCTGCATCTGCCGAAGGGCTATCGAATTGTCTGGGGCGGTCAGTTCGAGAACCAACAACGCGCTATGACGCGGTTGGCGATTGTCGTTCCTGTTGTTTTACTGCTGATCTTCATTTTGCTCTTTGCGTCATTCAACTCGCTGAAGAACGCCGCATTGATAATGATGAACGTTCCATTTGCATTGATAGGCGGAATTCTTGCCTTGCTGATTTCCAGGCAAACACTGTCTGTGCCGGCGATCATTGGGTTTATTTCGCTGTTTGGAGTGGCCGTGCAAAATGGCGTCATTCTTGTCAGTTACATCATGCAGCTGCAAAACCGCGGATACAAAGTCAGAGAAGCGGCTATAGAAGGCGTCTCTGTGCGCCTGCGTCCAGTTCTGATGACTGCGCTTGTGGCGATTATGGGCTTCATGCCGCTGATTCTCTCTCATGGAACCGGTGCCGAAGTGCAGCGCCCGCTGGCTACTGTTGTTGTCGGTGGCCTGGTTTCTGCGACGCTTTTGACCCTTATTGTTTTGCCGACTGTCTTTACCTTGATAAATAAAGATGAGGATGAAGCGCCGACTGTCTAGGAGATTGGGCGATGCCTGCCATCGCCCCTGAAATGAGCACTTGTTTGTAGACGAATTGTCTGACCGCTGCCGGAGAAATAGTTGATAGACAAACTGATCACTTTTGCTCTTACTCAGCGCCTGCTCACTTGCGCGGCAGTAGTATTGATGGCTGGTTTTGGCGTATTTTGCATGATGCACTTGCCTGTCGATTCATTCCCGGACGTTAGTAATGTGCAAGTGCAGGTGATCACTGATTGTGAAACGCTGGCGACAGAAGAAGTCGAGAGTTTGATCACTTATCCGATAGAGTATGTGATGAGCGGCCTGCACAAGGTCACGAATATCCGTTCCAATTCGAGCTTTGGCTTGTCTGTTGTGACCGTCATATTCGAAGACGACACGGATGTGTATTGGGCGCGCAATCTCGTTCAGCAGAGACTGATGCAGGTGGAATTGCCTGCCTGGGCGCCGACACCACAGTTGGGTCCTGTGGTTTCCACTTTTAGCAATGTCTACAACTATTACCTGAAAAGTGATCGCCACGACCTGACGGAGCTGCGAACAATTCAGGACTGGTATCTCGCCAAGCGTCTGCGCGCCGTGCAGGGTGTCGGCAACGTCGTAAGTTATGGCGGTTATGTGAAGCAGTATCAGGTGCAAGTCAATCCGCGTCTGATGGCCGGTTATGGCATCACGCTGCACGACATTGTTACGGCGTTGGCGCGAAACAACATCAATGCAGGCGGCAATTTCATAGAACGGGCCAACGAAGAGATCATAGTCCGCGGCATCGGGCGGATTGAGACGGTAAAGGACATCGAGGAGATTGTTCTCAAAGCCGTGTCCGGAACCCCGGTGACTATCGCCGAAGTGGCAAAGGTTGCGATCGGTCCGGCATTTCGCCGGGGCTCTGCTTCGATGAACGGCGAGGGCGAAGTCGTCACCGGCATGGTGCTGACGCGCAAGGGCGTGAATACAAAGGCGGTCGTCGAGAAGGTTCGCGAACGCATACAAGATCTGAAAAGAGAGCTTCCCCAAGGCGTGCAGCTCGTCTCTTATTACGATCAGACAGAGCTGGTCGAGAAGACGATTGAGACGGTAAAAGAAATTTTGATGTTCAGCGGCGGGCTTGTCATCGTTGTTTTGACCGCTATCTTGCTGCACATCCCCAGCGGTCTCATCGTTTCGGTGATCATTCCACTGTCGCTTCTTTTCTCCTTCATCATGATGAAATACACCGGTTTGTCAGCCAATCTGATGACCTTGGGCGCCGTCGATTTTGGGGTGATAGTTGACGCGGGTGTGGTAATGGTGGA
>JAYRNY010000911.1:0-3708 GCA_041911975.1 bacterium
ACTATTTTCGGACGACTGTTGCCGTATGCAATGGTTCTGGGCTGCGCCGACATGTGGGCCGAACAATTCAAAGAGTTGCTCGTTGCTCCACCCGACTGGTACCAGCCCTATGTAGCCGATGGTCCTTCTTACGCATCATTCGATCCAGTCTGGTATTTCGATGACCTTGGCAGAGGTATGTACTCAATCGAGCATTGCTTTACTCAAGCACCAGTTATTCCCAGCTACTCCGGTGGCGGTGGTGGTGGCGGATATGGTGGCGGTGACGGCGGTTTTGATGGCTTCGGTGGTGGAGGGGGCTTCAGCGGATTTGACGGAGGCTTCAGCGGCGGTGGCTTCGGCGGCGGTGGCGTCGATTCCTGGTAGGTTTCAAGCCGAGTCTGATTCATTTCGCAAAATTGTTGTTCAGAAAACAAAAACTGTATTTTCGAAATTGAGCTTCTCTAAATTTCTGTTGCGAAAGCGCGGCTTATTTTTGGGCGAATTAATCATGCTCAACGCAGTTCCTGAAAACTGTAGAAGGGCGCCGCGCTTCACAACTGCGCCCTGAGAGAATCCCTCAAAATTGTGAGGCTGCGTGCGGTTATCAAGCGATAAGTAATCACTCACTTTACTCGACAACGGTCGACAATGTTTATCCAACGACTTAACATAGGAGAGTTCGAATTCAAAAAATTCGATCGCTGATTGTGAGGATTGGTAGTTGTTGCAAGACCTGTCCAGTAACGTTAGTTACCTGAAAGAGTACATCTGTCCCGTCTCTGAACTCGAAGATAATCTGGTAGAGGTCAGGGATATATTCGGTGGATTGCCGCCTGGTATCATACCTGGTGCGTGGCGTAAGGGTCGCGGATACTATGCTCGCAATCTGGCAGGTCCAAAACCGACCAAAGAAATTATTCAGTCCGTCGATCAATATCTGTTCTATGGTGACCCCAGCCGCAATCTGTTCGCCCTGGGTCATGGATTCGAATCACAGCGCGAATGGGTAATCAACAATATTCTTCTAGATGTTGCTCCAGCCCGGAGCCAGGCCAGTTATAGAAAATTGCCGTTTGAAGTAAAACGTCGCGCGCGCCTCTGGGGCGATCGCGTCGCCGATTGCCTGGACCTGGTTGATGAAACAGAGAGCATCGAGGTTCTGAAAACGGCAATTGTTTCATTGAAGGCGCTGCTGTTTACCGCACCGTCGGATTGCGACGCGCAAGGACTGCGCTCTGTAATTCGCCACTTGCGCATGGTTCTCTCTCAGCAAACAACCGAGGGAGCCTGGGGCTTGGTTCGTTAGACCAGAACCGGATTGACTATAGGCTCATCACATAGAAAACTACTCCGGTAAAGAAGCAGATATACGCTGCCAGACCGAATAGATAAAGGTAGGAAAGGAAGATTTCCACCGTTGCGGCGGTGTTTTCGTACTGTGATCTGTTGAATCGCGGTTCAAATACTCTGTATCCGACGGCGAAGATTGGAAGCAAGATGAGAATCCATGTAAGCCAATAGGCTGCCTTTTCTATGCTCTCCGATGTCACTTTGGAAATGACGACCCTTGAAGACGGGTAAATCTTGATGGTGTTTCCGGCCGGTCTATTGAATTCCGGTGCACCGCCAGAGGTACTGCTAACAAGCAAGTTACCAATTTGCTGGGTATCACGAAGTAAAGTTCCTCTAGCATCAGTCGCTAAGATGAAGAAAGAGAACTTACTGCTTTGCTTTTCCCCAGGCACGATCAGGCATTTTACAAGTGCGCGTGTATGTGCTGGTCCTTCATCCGGGTCGTCCAGCATCGTCTGTGCCGAAACAAGATAGCTATCGAAGGATCTTGCCAGTTTGAGACCGCTCTTGATGGCAGCCGTTTGCTCTTCTCCCTGGTATTCGCCGTATACAACGCAAGGGGTTTCTTTCTGTTTCGTGTAAGGATTTTCATAGGTGAATTGCGCAAGATATTCTCTCAACTTGCCCATTCTAAGCTCATTTTTTGTAACGCTGTTTACTCGATGCAACCCTTTTGCCAGACGCTCCATGCTCATGATCGTTGAGCCATTTGGAGCCGCTCCCGGTTCCATCACGTTTCCGCTTGCGTCTACCAGTCCGCCGCCATTCTTGAACAGGATGACGTCGTCCTTGTTGCTTTGCGTGTAGAAGTATTGCAACTCCCTCCAAGGATTACTCAGTGTGATGTAATTGACAGTCGTATTCTGGTCGCTCGTCTTAATCGATATCTTGTTGCTGGGAAGTACGGTCATCGATTGCTGAGCGTTTTGTGTTCTAAACACATCGTTGACATGCACCAGCGGCGCCTGCACTGGTTCGCCTCCAGCCAGGAAGTAAGTCGCCGATATCGTTACGATGAGCAACCCAAGCGATACAGGTAGAGTCAAAAACGCAATCGTCATGCGCGGATGTTTCCGCAACTTTCGCAGCGCTGCCACCACCGGGTGTTTAGGTTCCTCCTCATCCCTGGTTTTCCAGAGCGTGGGATCCTTCTTCGTTGAGACCGGCATCTCTTTCCATTTCACATCGGCAACTTTCCCTTCCATTGCTTCGCTTTTGAGAACTTCAGGGTCGACATAAGTTTCTTTGCTGGTCTTCGCCTTGCGCCTCATTTCATCCGCCAATCCTTGATTGGTGGTTTTATCCTGCAAGAAATTCGCGTATGATTCCAGCACGCTCGTCAAAAGCGGATGCCCGAGCATCAATGTTTTTTGCGCGATTTCAAAGGCTCGCTTGTACTGATCGCGCGCGGCCTCGAGATTGGAGAGATGCTCCTGTGCTTTTGCGACTTTGAAATAAGCAGTGACAATTGACGCCGGCGACGAGTCTTTCATTCTCTCGCGCATTGCCAGAAGACGCTGATAAATAGGTAATGCCAGTCCGAATTTGTCTTGCCAGTAATAGAGATCACCCAGCGCCGTAAGACAATCGGCCATGGCTTTGCTATCGCCGGCGTAGACTTGTTCCATAATCGGCAAACAAGCTGAGTACAAGTCCTCCGCCTGCGCGAAATTTCTCGCTTTTGCAGCGGCCTCCGCGGCCGCCATCATTTGCGCGCATCTGTTTTTCTCAATTCCTACCTGCTCATCTACCGAGACAATCTGCTGAGAAGTCTTTTGCATAGACTTGAACACAGGTTTTTTCTTTGGCTTGAAAAACGGCATGATAGTTAAGATGCAGATGCAAATTGTTTAGTCTCTGGCAAGTTCCTTGGAAAACAAAGGGTCGTTTGAATCGACAATTAAAACAGGCTGTACGCATCTTTCAATTGTTGCTGGGTTCATGAACACAGGACCGTCAGGATGCTCGATGTGGAAGTGAATCGCACAGTCGAACCACGGATTTTCTTCAGTCGGCTCGAAGTCATCCAACTCGCTTCCGTCATCCAGCGAGATGAATATTACCAGCGGTGCAACTGGTTTGGACTGCGAGTATTTTTCGAACAGCGCCGCAACGACCCGCAGAGCATATCTCAGAAAGTCACTTTCAATGCCGATATCGAGAAGATGAATGTGACAGTCTTCCTCCTCATTCGCATCTGCAATTTGCAAGTTGATGATCTCCTCAGCTTCAGCGGGAAGCTTCAGAGATTTCCAATCACTGACTGCTTGCCAGTGCGGTTCCATCAATTTGTTCATCTGCATAAGGAGCGCTCTCAATTCGTTATGCTGTTTCTCCTTAAGCTTTCTACCCCATAATGCAGAACATCACGTA
>JAYRNY010000912.1:0-3446 GCA_041911975.1 bacterium
GAGAATGAATGAAGATAATACTAAAAATTGAAACGCAGCAGAAAATCAAAAACAAGATACGAAGACTACTCAGCTTCCTGGGAAAGCCGAAAGCCGAAATGCTCGAAACTGAAACTTCCTCAGTTAGCATCCTCAATTCTGAAGCAAGCAATTCGGCGCTGAAATAGCGATCTCCAGGTTCTTTTTCAAGACACTTCGCAATAATCTCCGTGATTCGATCGTTAATTGCTCCGCCTTGAGAATTATCGCAAATGCGTAACGGCGGGATATCAGCACTCAGATGTTTGGCAACCAACTGAACGGCGTTTTGCCCTTCAAAGGGCGGCTTACCGGACAAGCATTCATACATCACACAACCAAGCGAGTAGATGTCGGAGCGCGAATCAAGGTCAAACCCCAGGCATTGCTCCGGACTCATGTAATGAGGGCTGCCGAAAACCTCACCGGTTTGAGTAAGATTTTGAGTTTCTCGGCTGGACCCAGAACGCACTTTTGCAATTCCGAAATCAACAAGTTTGGCTACATCTTTGCCGTTTTCGTCTTTGGTGATGATAATGTTGCCTGGCTTCAAATCACGATGGATGATTCCGTGCTGATGTGCATGTGTAAGAGCGCCACATATCTGCAGAAATATTTCAATTGCAGCGGAAACATCGAGATACGACTCCTGCTTTAATTTCACATCCAGCGAAACACCATCAACAAAGTCCATCACCAGATAAGGTGCACCAGCAGGTGAAGTGTCATAAGCGAACACCGGTACAAGATTAGCGTGCATCAACTTGAGGGCAGCTTTTGCTTCGCGCTCAAACCTCGAGACGGACTGCTGATCGTCTTTCAATTGGTCATGCAAAACTTTGACAGCAAGGACACGATCCAGATTGACGTCCCTTACTTTGTAAACACAACCCATCCCACCGCGACCGATGCGCTCGAGAACCTCATATTCATCCCCAAAGCTCGGAAGATCGAAGATATCCTTATCACCCGGAGAATTTCCAAATAGAGAGCCAGGCTGCAACTCGGAACTCTTACCTTTAGAAGCGCTATCCTGCAACTGGCACCGGCAGAATGTCTCTTGAAACAGCCAACTGGTAAGAGAGCTTACGCCCTAGTTACCCAGAGGCTTAC
Organism: bacterium; assembly: GCA_041911975.1. GTDB lineage: Bacteria > Cyanobacteriota > Vampirovibrionia > Obscuribacterales > Obscuribacteraceae > QKMZ01. Next base: position 1,132 of record JAYRNY010000912.1, read on the forward strand.
CGCACCGCTTGCAGAACTGCACGGTGCGAATATTGGACCTGGGTGTAATATTGGGATCGGTCATCGGCAGAGTTGCGAAAATCTGTTATGCCTTTATTCCCAAAATCCGGCCTATCTATATATGTATATATATGTCCCGGTATTATTGGACGCCCGCTATTTCAAAAGTGCCAGGACTTCCGCACGCACCTGCTTATCTTGTTTGAAAAGCCCCCTGAAAGTGGATGTGAGAGTTTTCGCACCGCCTTTTCTAATACCGCGCATTGACATACACATGTGCTCTGCTTCGAGCAGTACACAAACTCCCTGCGCATCTATTCCTTTCTGAATCGCATCGGCGATTTCTTCAGTCATTCGTTCCTGGACCTGCAACCGGCGCGCGGTCAATTCCACGACACGCGCGATTTTTGACAGTCCGGTAATTACTCCATTTGAAGGTAGATATGCAATATGCGCTTTGCCCAGGAACGGAACCAGATGGTGTTCACACAAACTCATGAATTCAATGTCTTTTATTACGACCACACCATCGGTTTCTTCTTGAAACTTGCAGTTAATCTCCGTAGCGGCATCAACACCTATCGAATAGCAAAGTTCCTGATACATTTTCGCTACGCGCTGTGGTGTCTCCAGCAATCCTGCGCGGCGGGGATCTTCTCCAATTGCTTCCAAAATCATTTCTACCGCTGTGGCGATCTTCTGAAGATCGACTTCTCGTGCAAGGCTGTTATCCGGCACGACCGAAGTAAATTTGGTGGCCGGTGTCCCTTCGCTTTTTCTTCGCAGCGCGCAAGGCAAGACTGTAACTGTTGCTTCCATGGTTTCAACCCTATCTGCTCTCTTGTTTTTACCAAATTCAATACAATGACACGATTTGTTGGGCGGTGAACCGCCTCTAATTCATTTAGGCAGGATCACGGCGTGTGACCCAAAAAGATTCTGATGGAACGGGCCGCCATCATGCCGCTGCCGGCAGCAAAGGCGATTCGATCGTAGCCTGGCTGAACGATATCTCCGCCGGCAAAGACTCCGTCAACTGATGTAGCAAAAGATTGATCGACCAGAATGTGACCACGCGAACTTTCCAGTTGCTCGACAAACAGTTCTGTATTCGGAACGTATCCAAGTTTTGCAATCAGCTTCGAGCACTTGATTTCAAAATTGCTTGCGGCGTTTGAAACAAGCACCGATTCTAAATGCTGATGGCCAAGCAATTTAGTTACGACAGAATTCGTATGCACTTCAATGTGCTGATGATGTTTCATTCGCGCCACTATATCCGGTCTCGCTTTGAATTTGCTTGCTCTGGCAAGGACTGTGACTCGCGAACAGTATTCAGCCAGGTCCAGAGCGGTAAAAACCGCGCTGTCACCGCCGCCGATTATGGCAACTTCTTTACCGCGCAACTCTTCTCCGTAAATGCCGCTTCGGTAACAAACATCGTCGACAAAATCTTCCGGCACAGACAAGTCCAGTTCACGTATTCGGTAGCCGGTAGCCAGAAAAATTGTTTTGCCACGAAAGGTACCTTTGCTGGTAACGATTTCCTTTCTAGCCAGATCAACACTCAAAACATTGCAACTTGTTCTTATCCTCTCTGACAAAAACAATTTAGCGACATTTTCCATCTCGTCACGCAGAGCTTCGCCATTTTCAAAGTAGCCTGCCGCATAGTTATACACTGCACTTGGTATCAGTGAGGCCTGACCACCGACTCTGTCGGCGCGTTCCAAAACAACCACATCGAGTCCTGACTCATGGCATTCTAAGGCGCAGCTGATACCTGCCGGACCACCTCCGACTATTACAGCGTCATGGATATGAAGAGAATCGCTCACAATAGTAACCCCCTCACCAGGGCAGCAGAGGTCAATTCGTCGATAGCTGCTTTAACTTGCTCTGGTTTGATCTCAGCCAGGCATCGATCAGACCAATTTTCCTTCGTGCATTCCCACGTTTCCCAATAGACCTTATGTTCGTTCTCGACAAAAGAATCAAAACTGATCACTTTATTCGGCACGGCTCCGTACTCGAGATCGAGACAGGGCTGGTGACATACTGGCGCAGTCAACGTGCGGACATGCGGATAATCTCGCTTGAACATAATGTTGTATCGGAAAAGCCCGACGGTGGGAATATTCTGATGGACAGCCATATGCATCAGCCCGGTATCTCCGGCGACAACACAGCGAGCGCTGCTCAGTGCATCGAGCGCATCAGCCATCGTAGGCGTCTCCACATGCGTCAGTCCAGCATCCAGACAGTCTCTTACGATCTTAGATCGGTGCGGCTGGCCGACAATAACGACCCTCTGA
>JAYRNY010000913.1:0-4703 GCA_041911975.1 bacterium
ATCTGGATCACTCTCGCCTGCGGCGTCAATCCTCATCTTCAGTCCATCTTGAAGGATGGGCAGAGCACGGTGATAGTCTCCCATCCAGAAATAGAGCGCACCAAGATTATTGGTTGCCGCTGCAAACAATCTTTTTTCACTGCAGTCTTTCAAGATTGAGACTGCCTTCTCGAGAAACGGCAACGCATCTTTGTATTTGCCTTGCTGCCTGAGTGCATTGGCAAGAACCACCATATGCATTGCTTCGTTCTCTTTGCCGAGCAATGCCTCAATCGAGCAATCCAGTGCTTTGCGGGCGTTCGCTTCAGAATTGGCGAATTCGCCGGCGCTGTTGTAGAAAAGCGCCAGGTAGTTGTATGCTGCTGAAAGTCGTTTTGCATCGCGGGGTCTGATTCTCTCGACTGCAGCCACGCCGCGCATAACCCATTCTCTGGCTTCCGGATACCTTCCTTCCAGGCGATAGACATTGCCGAGCAGCAAATAGGACTCGGGCAGGCGGCTTTTGTTCGAGATTTGATTGGCAGCAATGTCTTCTTCCAGTTTTGCCCTGGACTGCTCGAAATTGCATGCTTCAGCGTACTGCGTGGCGGCGCGGCGAAGAGACTCGGATACAGTTTCTTCTGACTCGTCCTTACTTTTGAAAGAACCTGATTTGTAAGAGCAAACCGTTCCGGATGCCATGACAATGGGAGTCAGGCAATAAAGCATTAGAGCGGACGCCAGGCAAAATGCCGCCGTTAAGCCACAAAGGGATGCCTGTGGTGGGCATCCCTTTTCTTTAGCGCGTAAAACCGCAAGCTCTCGTCCAGGCTTACATGTTTTGGATGATTGCATCGCCGAATTCGCTGGTCTTCAGCTTGGTAGCGCCGGTCATCAAGCGTTCGAGATCGTATGTGACCTTCTTTTGCTGGATGGTCTTGGCCAGTCCTTCGTGGATCAAGTTGCAGGCTTCTGCCCAACCCATGTACTCGAGCATCATGGCGCCGGAGAGTATTACCGAACCCGGGTTGATGACGTCTTTGTCGGCATACTTGGGAGCTGTGCCGTGGGTGGCTTCGAAGATTGCGCATTCATCGCCGATATTGGCGCCCGGTGCAATACCAAGTCCGCCTACTTGCGCTGCGCATGCGTCGGACAGGTAGTCTCCGTTCAAGTTTGTAGTGGCGAGAACCGAGTATTCATCCGGTCTGGTCAATACTTGTTGGAACATCGAGTCAGCGATTCTGTCATTGAGAAGAATCTTGTCAGACGGCATTTTGCCTTCCAGCTTGTCCCAGAGCACTTCTTCACTGACGATTTTGGATTTGAACGGTTCTTCGCTTGCAGCCAATTCGTAACCCCAATCTCTGAAGGCGCCTTCAGTGAACTTCTGGATGTTGCCTTTGTGAACCATGGTGACGCTCTTCTTGCCGCGGGCAATGGCGAATTCCATGGCGCGCTTGATCAAGCGCTGCGAGCCGAATTTCGAGATGGGCTTGATGCCGATGCCGGAATCCGGACGTACTTTCTTGCCTAGGCTTTCGCAAAGGTCGATGAATTTCTTCGCTTCAGGCGAGCCGGCAACGTATTCGATACCAGAGTACACGTCTTCAGTGTTTTCACGGAAGATGACGACATCCAATTTTTCAGGTGCCACTACTGGTGAAGGCACGCCTTTGAAGTAGCGAACCGGACGCACGCAGCAGTACAAATCGAAGATCTGACGGAGTGAAACGTTCAAGCTGCGGATGCCGCCGCCGACAGGCGTTGTGAGCGGTCCCTTGATGCCTACACCGAACTCTTTGAGAGCTGCCAGGGTGTCTTCAGGAAGCCATTCGCCTGTCTGGTCCTTTGCCTTTTCGCCGGCATAGACTTCAAACCACTTGATGGACTTGTTATCCCCGTATGCTTTCTTGACTGCAGCGTCGATTACTCTTACCGATGCTTTCCAAATGTCGCGACCAGTCCCGTCTCCTTCGATAAAAGGAATGATGGGGTGGTTCGGGGTAATCGGCTTGCCGTCCTTGAAGGTGATTTTTTCGCCTTGCGGAACTTTGAGGCCGTTATAAGTCTTGTCAATCACTTGTCCCATTGTTTCACCCTTATTTCCACGTTTATTCAAACAGAATTGAAATTGCTCGAAGCGGCAGAAGCTCGTCCTCGATTCGTTTTCAAGCCCTGAGGATAGCACTGGAGGTAGCGAAAGCCTGAAACCGCAAGCAAATGATCCACTTTTGTCTTGATGCCAAGAAGATGAAATCATCGTAATTTCTGGCACTGGCGGCTGTTTCCGGCTAAATTTTCATGGTTGCCTGGGGCTCAGCCATCGCCGCCCTCAATTGGCGCCTGGAAAAAAGACCGTTAACGGTCTTTTTTCTAAACCAATCTGCTGCAACCCAAGCTGCTGCATCATATGCCCCAATTGCCAGGAGGATGGAATAAGTCGTGGATCTCGCACTTTCGCTCAGGCGGGCAATTTCTCTATACGGGCAGAAGGAAGCTGTTGGCGATCAAGGTGTCAGCTACACATACCGGCAGTTCGGTGAAAGGGTGGCCGCTCTTTCCGGCGGGTTGACCGGGCTCGGGCTGAAAAAGGGCGATACGGTGGCTATTGTTTGTCCGAACACCCACCATTACATGGAAGCCTACTATGCGTGCGCTGTTGCCGGGATGGTTTTGAACCCGCTCAACTTTCGCCTGGCAGCAAAGGAGATTTCCACCATCCTCGCCGACAGCAGCTCCAGAGCAATCATCGTTCATGAGGATTTTGCAGAGCTTATTAAAGACGCGCTGGCCTTTGGCGATATTGAAGGTTTTCAAAACGCCATTTACATTGGCGAAGGAAAACTCGACACGAAGCTGCAAGTGCAGCAGTACGAGACGGTTATAAGTGAAAATGACGGCTCTACTTTGCCTGACATTGCCATCGCCGGATCGGACCTGGCCCAGCTCTATTACACCAGTGGTACGACCGGCAAGGCTAAGGGAGTCATGCTCACGCAGGAGAACGTCACCTCCCATGCGCTTGCATCTCTTCCGGAATTTGAATTGAGCGATGCAGATACTTGGGCGCACATCGGCCCGATGTTCCACCTTGTCGATGCCTGGGCGGTATTTGCATGCACCTGGGTGGGCGCGCGTCATGTATTTGCGCCGTACTTCAAAGCTGATGCAGTGCTCGATTTGTTCGAAAAGGAAAAGGTTACAAAAACAGCGATTGTCCCGACAATGCTCAATGCGCTCCTCAATGAACCGTCCGTCAAAGATAGAACCTTCCCTCACTTGCAAGTGATTACGACAGCAGGTTCGCCTGTCGCGCCGGAGATTGTAAAAAGGACTTGCGAAGTTTTCGGCTGTCAGTACTGGCAGTTCTACGGCATGACCGAGTGCAGTCCGCTGCTCACTATAAGCAAGCCGAAATCAAGCATGAAAGACTGGTCTTCAGAAAAGCTGCTTGCCGTGACGAGCCGGACAGGACGAACTGTGATCGGCGTCGAATTGAAGGTCGTGAAAGATGACGGCACGGAAGTAAAACGCGATGATTTGGAAGTAGGCGAAATAGTAGTGCGTGGGCCTTCAATCACGCCTGGATATTGGAAGCAGCCTGATGCCACTAATGCCACAATTGTTGATGGCTGGCTGCATACAGGCGATCTTGCCGTGATCGACAGTGAAGGGTATGTCAATGTTGTCGATCGCAAGAAGGACATGATCATCAGCGGTGGCGAAAATGTCTATTCAACTGAAGTTGAGTACTGCTTGTACGAACATCCGGATATTGTTGAGTGTGCAGTTTTCGGCATACCCGACAAACAGTGGGGCGAGAAGGTAAAGGCGGTAATAGTGAAACGCAGCGGTGCGAACATCACCGAGGACGATGTGATTGCTTTTGTACGCTCAAAACTGGCCGCGTACAAAGCGCCGCGCAGCGTGGATTTCATAGATGCTCTGCCCAAGACTGGCAGCGGTAAAATCTATAAGAAGGGACTGCGTGACGTTTACTGGGAAAAGCAAGGAAGACAAATCAACTAACGTTCTTGCGGAGAAGGGATTTGCCCGCGGAAGATTCGACTGCTGCCAGTACAAGACTTTTCCGATCGATGCATTGAAAAAAAGTGAGAGCCTTACAATCAGCGCCTTGTGTGCTCCGGTTCTTCAGCAAGAAAACTGGTTATTTCTGCATCGCTGAATCCGAAGCTGGAGAGGATGCTGTGTGCATCGTGAGAGCTCTCGTCTCGGGCAACAACGTCCTCACCGTGCCGATTGAACACCGGTGTAGTCATTTGCGGAACATCGCCAAGCTGCGGATGAGTAGCCTTGACGAGCAGCTTCCTTTCCTGCGTCGGCAGGGTCGAGAGCGCTTCCTGAAGCGTGTTCACAGGTGATACGCAGCAGTCGCTGCCTTCAAAGATCCGCATCCATTCTTCGAGGGTTTTCTTTTCGATCTCTTCTTTTATGACGTCTCGCATGCCGAAGTCGCCCGGCTTAGGCACGAGAGGCTGCATGTCTTCGCGACCGATCAAGGTGCAAAACTTTTTCCAGAAGGGTCTTTCCAGAGATGCAACGGCCAGATATCGGTCGTCTTTGCATTTGTAGACGGAGTAATTGGGCATCTCCTGAGGGTAGTTAAAACCGCCTTCAATCGGGTCTTCACCGGTATAAAGGTGTCCGGTCGTAAGTATGTTCAAAGTGGAAAGCGAGCATTCGAACATGCTTATATCAAT
>JAYRNY010000914.1:0-2198 GCA_041911975.1 bacterium
AGACAGCCGAAAGACCGCCGAAGGAAATCTGACCGACCACTGTCAGGGTATCGCTCTTCAGTTTGGCCTTTGCTTCCAGAGGAACGAAGGCGGTGCTGCCGAAGCGGCTGGCGAGATCCTGCTCCCACATTGCTGTGAAACTTCCGTCGGCCGACGGAGCGGCTTGACCCTCGGGCATGACAGTTTCGATCGCCTTCTTATCGAAGCTGCATCTGGCTTCAGGTGCATTGGAGCGAACGGCCATGACGAAGTCTTTCAGGTCGTTATTGTTCATCCCCTCCAACTTAAATCTGGCCTCGCCGACTCTGAATCTCAAAATTAGCTCGTCGTCCTTGAATTCGACGGTTTGCAAATCCGACCAGGTGAGAGTTCGGGTGAAACCTAAGTTCAAAAAGTATCGCCACGGCAAGCGCAGCTCTTTTTCATTAACCATGAATCTCGCATCCAGGCAGACGAAAAGCCCGAAAAGACCTACAGCTATTAGACCTGCGTAGAAGAGCAGCAGTGCCGCCAGGTCCTCATAGCCGCTGAAACCCGCCTTCAGGATAGCCATCAGCAGCCAGCTCGAGACGTAAATAGACCAGAAAAACCACACCGGCGACAGGGCAAGCAAGACTGCCAGCCCATTGCGAGCCTGGTCTTCCTTGTAGTGGATGTTCAGCTGTGGCTGGAGTTGATTTTCTGCCAAGGGAATCTTTTGGTAAATGCACGATCAAGAATTTCGAAACTCTATATTCCCGAAAGAGCTGCCAGATTCTCGGAATCTCCCCCTGGCGCCGGATAAATGCCAGCTAATCTTTTATATGATTAGCGGGCATAATGCTTTTTGAACTGGGTCGTCCTGAGCGAGGGCTGCATAGATTTGAGGCACAGCATCTTATTTAGCCGGCTCAGCCGGATTTTCATTTTGCTGGTCTGTTTTTCAGCGCCCGTTCTTAACCAAAACGCGCAGGCACGACAGATTTCCAGGCAAATCGGCACCTATTCAGACCGGGTCGACATTTCTCAGAGATTGGGAGCCATGGGCACCTCGGCTTATATTCTGACCGGGCGCTCGTCTAACCGCGGGCTTTACATAACCAATGTCAATCCAGGGTCGCTGGCGGCCAAGATGGGTCTCGAGCAGGGAGATGTTCTTCTGCAGGTGAATAACCGTGTCGCCACTTCGGCGGCAGACGCGGATCGCATTCTGGCGGCAACGCCTTCCGGACAATTGAAGTGCGTATTTGTGAAACAAACGGCTCAGGCGCTCAATTGCTATAACCAGACAGTGGTGTATACGAACGATAGTCCCGGCGACGGCAATACCTTGATACAAAGCGCTCCTTCGAACACGCGCGACGTGACCATGGAGAAAATTCAAACGTCAGTGCCTATAGCTACGCTTGAATCTTACATGTGCGAGATCGTCAATGCTGATCGTGCCGCCAATGGTGTGGGAAGGGTAGCCTTCAGCTCGTCACTGGCGGCGGTGGCGCGCGCTCATGCCGAAGATATGGTCAAGCGAAAGTTCTTCGAACACGTAAACCCTTCCGGGCAAAATCCCATGGACCGAGCCATCGCCGCCGGTTTAAATGTGCCTGTCGCAGAAAATATCGCCACCAAAAACGGACCGATGTCACCTCAGCATAAAGTCGCCGGCTGTGAAAGCATGATGATGGCGGAGCCGAAAAACGATCCTCACAATCACAGAGGAAACATTCTCAATGCTTCATGGGTTTGCGTGGGCATCGGTTGTGCCTACGGTCCGGGCGGCGCAGTTGTTGCCGTGCAAGAATTCTCTTCGGCCAACGTTCCTTAGATAGGAAATGTAATTACATTGTCCGCAGGTAATTAGCGAGTATTTATGATTTCCGCGTGGCGCTCAAAGTCGACCGCTTGACATCTAATTGCTTTGCTCTAGTTGTCAGTAATCACGCAAATTTCACTTCTATTTTTCTATGATCTCAAACGCGATTAGTCATGGAATTGTCACATTAGGATGAGACGATTCTTCTTGGCGAGTCGATAGACACGCGTGCATATCGAGAGATTGGCGTTTAGTGAATATGGTCAGGAGCGTTCAAATGGTGTTGGATCTAAACCGGGCGGAAGTTGAAAGCTTCCTTCCTTTTCAGTATTTAGATCCTACCTTTTATAAGTTGCAGGACTATTTCGACTGCTTTTGGCGCGGTATCTGCTGCGGACTTGTGCTGAAT
>JAYRNY010000915.1:0-3774 GCA_041911975.1 bacterium
CATGGAAGTCTTCTACAGGAAGCACCTTGCGGCGAACCACTCGCCAATCTTCAATGCCTTCGTGTATGCTGCAATCTGGGCGCGGGCTTTGCTGTTTATACTTGTAAATCTCGTGCGCGGGCTGGTGCCAAGGCGAGTGCATTGAGGCATATTGACAGCGTCACATTGAGAACCGCAACATTGATTCCAAAGAAGCAATAAAATAACCTGTAGGGGCGACGGCATGCGTAGCCCGCCACCAGCATGGGGCAAATGCATGGCATCGCCCCTACGCACGATCATCAAGGCAACCTCTCATTTATTCAGGCAACTAATTGACATGGGTTTCACTGGGCAAAGGAAAACGGTTCTGGTAACAGGCGCTTCAGGCATGATTGGCAGGACAGTCGTTCAGGCCCTGTCAGCATCGCCCGAATGGGATATTCGAGCGCAAGCGCGCAACCCGCAAGATACACGAGCGATTCTCGGTGAAGTCTGCGACGTCACTCAGGTCCTCATCAGAGATGCGGACTTCACGCGCACCGGTGAACGCGAGATGCGCATGTTGACCAAGGATTGCCACACCATCATTCACTGCGCCGGCTTGGTCCACAGACCGGACGCCTCCTACCAGGAATACGAAGTGATGAACGTGCGAGCCACGCAAAGCCTGGCGGAAGCTGCCGCATCCAATGGCGTCAATACATTCATCTTCTTGAGCACCACCGCAATTTATGGATTGGGTCCTTTCACCAACATAGAAGAAAATGGACCGCTCCAGGCCAAGACACCATATGCGGTATCTAAGGTGACAAGCGAGAAGTTCCTCGAGATGTTCCGCAATATTCCCAAAGTCATCACTTTGCGCCCCTCTCTCGTGTACGGAGAAGGCGACCGCGGCAACCTGCTTACAATGATCAAGGAAATCAAAGCAGGACGATTTGTGCAAATTGGCGGCGGCAATACCGAGAAGAGCATCATCTATTCCAGAGATGTAGCCGAAGCGATCATGTTGACCATGAGATTGCCGGAAGGATATCACTGTTTCAACGTCTCCAATCCGAAGCCGGCTTCCGTTAAGGAGCTGGTCGACACCATTACCGATTGCCTGGGCATGCCCAAGAAAGTTTCTTCCATGCCCGAGCCGCTGCTCAGGTTTGGTGTGAAAGCGGCAGAATTGCTCATGAAAGAAAAAGCTCCAGTAACATCAGAGCAAGTCAACAAACTGACGACCACCACAACCTGCTCCGTCAACAAACTGGTCAACGCTACCGGCTTCCAACAAACGACCGGCTTGCGTGAAGGTATCCGCGCTGAGATAGCCTGGGCAAACGCAAAGAACCTTCTTTAGTAATGCCTGCCGGAATTAGCGATATTCTGGACCGCCGCTTCGCCGTAACTGAGCGCGGATCGTCTCTGCGTACAGAGTTTCTCGGCGGCGCCACTACCTTCATGACCATGGCTTATATCATCGTGGTCAATCCGGCAATTCTCTCTTTTGCAGGATTTCCAGTGGAACCGTCCACGGTGGCAACAATCGTGACCGCGGTATTCGGTTGCATTCTCATGGGTCTCTATGCAAATCGACCGCTGGCCGTGGCGCCTTACATGGGTGAAAACGCCTTTATCGCCTTTGGCCTCGCATCTATGGCGCTCGGTTGGGAAACGCGATTGGGCGCGGTATTTGTCAGCGGCATAGCCTTTTTAATTCTCTCTCTTGCAAAAATTCGCCCCTGGCTGGCCAATTCAATTTCTCCGAGCATGAAACATAGTTTTGCCTGCGGCATCGGCTTGTTCCTCACGCTCATAGGTATGTATCAAACGGGCATCATCACAAGCCAGGTCAAAGGTATGCCCGCTTCCGTACTTCTGGTGCCAGGAACGGGCATTTTGAGAGCCCCCGATGTGCCGCTCAAACTGGGCGACCTTCATGACCCGCAAGTGCTATTGTCCATATTCGGATTTTTGGTAACAGTTTGCCTTCTCTACAGACGCGTGAAAGGCGCCATCTTGATCGGCATGATAATCACCGCGTTAGCCGGTTTCATCTTTGGCTTTGGAATGGCGCCTCAAGCTGTCTTCGGCACGCCCTTCGTAGCTCCATATGACTTGTCGCCGATTGCCTTCAAGCTCGACATTCTTGGCGTTTTGACTTTGAAGCACCTGCCCATTTTGCTGACGCTGTTTCTCATGGGCTTCCTCGACACGCTTGGAACTCTGGTCGGCGTAGGAGCCGCCGGCAACATGCTCGACAAAGAAGGCAATTTCATTGATGTGGAAAAACCAATGGTGGTGGATGCAGTTTCGTGCATATTCAGCTCACTGATCGGCTCATCGACAAGCGGCGCATTCATCGAATCAGCGGCAGGAGTTCGCGAAGGAGCCCGCACCGGACTTGCCACCATAGTGACGGGACTTCTCTTTGGCTGCTGCCTCTTCTTGATTCCCCTTCTTTCGCCATTGCAACACCTCACCTATGCATACGCGCCGGCGCTGATGGCAGTCGGTCTGCTCATGGTCGGCTCCATATCAAATATCGACATGGAAGACCTGACGGAAGCAACACCGGCGATGGCCACCATCGCCATGATGATTTTCTCCTACAATATCGCTAATGGATTGACTGCCGGACTTGTTCTCTACACAGTGATCAAACTCGGAACCGGTCGCTTCAAGGACATCAACTCCGGCAGCATAATTCTTAGTCTGATGTGCCTTGCTTACTTCGTTTTTGGATTGCCGCATTGACAGATTGTGTAGAGAATTGAGCGAGTTTCAGACAACTTCGTGAAACTGGACAAGCGGCCGGACTAGTTCCAGAGTTTCGGGCAATCCCACCTTTTAATAGAACTGCCGAGCGCACGTGGTATAAGTGCTTCGATTACGAGTGCAAGCATTTTGAAAGTTGTGCCAGCCTTTTGCTGGCGGGAAGACCTTTTTAATCCCTGAAATCCACCGAGGAACAATTCATGTCCCGAACAATTTCCGTCGCCGCCAGCCTTACACTCCTTGCATCGGCGAGCATCACATTGTTTGCCGCACCTGGCAGCGCACAAGGTGGCGCCCAGGTAAATCCAAATTCGTCCATAAACGCGAACATTCAACCTAGATCGGGAGCCACTCGACTTCCGGGTGGCCGTCTTCCTGGAGCAGTCAACACCTCGACAGGCGGCGGGGTAACTGGTCCGAATGGCAATCTAAATACAAACCTCACGCCTGGCGGTCTGACTAATAATGTAAATTTGACGCCGGGAGCAGCATCCTCCTCAATTTTGAAGCCCGGCCGGCTGGGCAATTCGATCAACCCCAACCAGCTCAACAACCAGATTAATCAGATAAATGATATCGCCAATCAAAACCGCACCGACATCATCGGCGCTCCAACCGGAGGCGGGGATTTTCCAACAGGCGGCATTACAGGCTCGACTGCCGCACAACAACACGGAACGATAGATTCGGTAGGCGGTAACGCGGACATCCAGAATTCCTTATCTGGCGGTTTGCAGCAGGACCACGCCGAAACACTTAACAACGGCGGAACCAATCTTGGCATTCAGGGCTCTCTTGGCTCAGATGCGCCTGATACAGCACACACGCAAACCGGCAACAACACTAACGGCGAGTTGAACCAGGGGACTCTGGGAACCGCCGATTCCCGGGACCAAGTGCTGGGCAAACCAGATACTCCAAATGACGGACCGACAACAGCAGGTCACAACGTGGAAGGAGATAACACCCAAGCCAATCAGGGTGGTCTGGGAAACAACCTGAACGATCCGACTAATCCACTGGAAA
>JAYRNY010000916.1:0-2267 GCA_041911975.1 bacterium
GAGATTGGCGCGAAACCGAGACACTCCCTTGATGCCAAAACTGAAATCCAGTTCCTTTTTTTCTTCAAATTCGCTTTTCTGATTTTCAGTTAAGACGCTGTAGCAAAGGGCCTTCGTGTCTTGAGTGGTCAAAGGGTCCACCTTCACTCGAGTCAAAACGCCATTGATGCGATAAATTGGCGGCGAATGGGAAGTGATATGTAAATCGCTAGCTTTTTGCTCGACCATTTGTTTGAGAAGACTTTGAAGGTTCATTCGCTGGCATCCTTGGCTGAGTTGTCCATGACCTCTTCAATGGTGGTTAAACCTGCTCGGACTTTTTTAATTCCGTTTTGTCTCAGAGTGATCATTCCCTCTTCAATGGCTTTCGCTTTCAATTCCATTTGCGATGCACCCTGAACGATGAGGCGTTTGATTCCTTCAGACACTTTCATGACTTCGTAGATAGCGATTCGGCCTTTAAAGCCGATGTCATTGCAAGCATTGCAGCCGTGTCCGTGAAAAACAGGGAAAGATGCCGCCTCGGCAGGATTGACTCCGATGTCGATCAACACCTGCGGATCCACACTGATTTGCTGTTTGCATTTCTCACAAATTTTACGAACCAACCGCTGAGCCACAACCAAGTTTACTCCCGCGGTCACCAAGAATGGCTCCACACCCATGTTGAGCAAACGATTGATTGTGCTAGGAGCATCGTTGGTGTGCAAAGTGCTCACCACCAAGTGACCGGTCAAAGCGGCTTTGAAAGCAATCTCTGCGGTTTCAAAATCGCGAATCTCACCGACCATGATGATGTCTGGGTCTTGGCGCAGAAAACTTCTTAGAGCACTTGCAAAATTCAAATCCACTTCGTTGTTCATTTGAACTTGGTTAATACCTTCAAGATTGTATTCCACGGGGTCTTCAGCTGTTGAAATGTTTACGTCTGATTGATTGAGCTCAGAAAGGGCTGAGTAAATAGTCGTGGATTTACCGGAACCGGTGGGACCGGTGATAAGCACCATTCCGAAAGGGGCATGTATGGACTCTTTAAACTTGGCAAGCTCTTCAGGCTCAAGACCAAGTTTGGCCATATCTAACTTCAAATTGTCTTTGTCGAGAAGACGCATAACGACTTTCTCGCCAAAAAGTGTTGGCAAAATACTCACGCGAAAGTCAATTTCACGATTGTCTCGGGTTCTGATTTTAAGTCGACCGTCTTGAGGTCTTCTGCGCTCGGCGATGTCAAGCTTTGCCATGATTTTCAAACGACTGACAATGGCCGAGGCGATTTCTTGCGGCGGCTGGATTTTTTCAAAGAGAGATCCGTCAATTCGAAAACGCACGCGGAATTTCTTTTCGTAAGGCTCAATGTGAACGTCACTGGCTCGAAGCTTAATGCTCTCAGTGAGCAGCAAGTTCACAAACTTAACTACGGGCGCATCAGCCTGACTCTTGTCGACGTCTACGATAGTGATATCGGGATTGATGCTGATCCCTGTCTGCGTGCCAACGTCATCCACGTCATGCTCGATCTCTGTCATGATGGATTCGTAGGTGACTTTTGTGCCGTAATTTTTTTCGATGGCGGCATGTATGGCACTCTCGGACGCCACCACCGCTTCAACTTTACAGCGTGTCAGGAATTGGATGTCGTCGCGAGCAAAAATATTAGCTGGATCCGCCATAGCCAAAACCAAACTGTTTCCAGATTTACTGATGGGAATGACAGAGTGCTTTTCGCAAATGTCTTTGGGAACCATTCGAACGACTTCTTTGTCGATTTCGAATTGGCTGAGATCAATGGCCGGAACCGCGTGCTGTTTGGATAAGAAATCGGTCAGCTCACTTTCGGACAGATAACCAAGCTTAACCAGCGTGGAGCCAAGTTTTCCACCGCCTCTCTTCTGTTCCAATTTCGCTTGTTCAAGTTGATCAATACTGATCTTTTGCTCGCGCACGAGCAGTTCGCCGAGTCCCTTCGCCGCCATACCCTCTCCCTTAGAAAAATCGTATCATGTTAAAGAGTTAGATGCGATCCAGAAATCTCTGCAGGTACGGCTCTAGGTCGAAGGGAACAGACGTAGCATTGGTCCTTAGAGCGAGGCAATATTCGTCCAGTGGGAGTGTAACGCCAGCAACTTCTTTGAAAATCAACGAATCGTATTCACCGCAAATCATATCGCCAGACAAAAGTCGCGCTCCCCATTCTTCTGCCTCAGACAAAAGTGGGGTTAACGGCGGCACCAAAGATAAATCCACCACCGCACCCTGCGCCTTTAGAA
>JAYRNY010000917.1:0-2632 GCA_041911975.1 bacterium
ATAATTCTCGGCACCGACGCCCTTTTCCTTCACAGCCAATGCTCGTTTGTACACGGCCTCGGCTTCCTCGTTCTTGTTCTGAGCCTCCAGCGCAAGCCCCAGGTCATTAAGGGTAATGCCTAGCTTTCCGTCATCAAGTCCGGAGCTCTCACACTCTTTCAATGCCGAGCGAAATATTGCTTCTGCATCGGCAAAGTTCTTCGCCTTGTAGAATTTTTCGCCATCGCCAATGTAATCGCCCCATTCCTTCGCGCCCGCTTGAGCCGGATCAGCGAGAAATGGTGCCATTAGACACAACGATGCCAGCGAGAGAAAAAACAATCGTGCTTTCATGATAAATTTCCAGGTGTTGGGCCGAGCCTTGAACCGAGATTTGAAACCATTTTGGGGTTCGAGCTTCCGCCGGTACATTAGATTTGATGTATTCGAGAACGCTGCTAAGACCACTTTAGCGGAACAGCGAGAAACATACATTAGTTAAGGCGAAAGGGCTCGAAACATCCGTAAACAGGCGAAACACAGCCCTCTTGAAGACTCGCAAAATGCGGCGAAAGTTCCATTCCAAACACAAATTTTCAAGGTGGAACTTAAGACTGCTCCACCCAGTCATTCTCAGTTTGCCCTGTCTATTTCCGATTGGCTTCGCCTGTTTCAACTATTCTTTTTTGAAGCCAAGCTCTTTCGCTTTGGCTTCGTCACTGGTGGCACGAGTGGTATCACCAATTGCTTTATACGCCTGGGCGCGATTATAGTATGCTTCGCCAAGCTTAGGATTGAGCGAGAGAGCTTTGTTGAAATCATCTATAGCCAGTTGAAACAGCTTCAAATGGCGGCGCGCCACTCCACGCGTATCGTAGGCAGCGGCAAGATGCGGAGCCAAGTCGATTGCTTTCGTGCTGTCGTCGAGAGACTTGTCGTACTGACCGAGGTCGTTGTACACAGCAGCTCTGTTGTTGAAGGCAGCCGCACATTTGGGATCGAGGGCAAGCGCTTTGTTGCAGTCTTCCAGCGCCTCGGCAAACTCTTTATGGCGGCCATGCGCCCAGGCGCGATTTACATACGCAACGACATAGTTCGGGGAAAAGGAAAGCAAACTGCTCAAATCCGCCAGCGCCTTCTTGTGATCGCCAAGCGTCTCATAGGCAGTGCTGCGATTGAGCAACGCACTGATGCTCTTCGGGTTGAGTTCTACAGCCTTAGAATAATGAGCGATCGCTTCTTCGAACTTCCCGTCCTTAGCAAAGTCTGACCCTTTGTCGCACTCTTCTTCTTCCGGAGTCGGCGCGCCGACGTCCGGATCTGTAAGGCATGACCATTTCGATCCCTTTTGCTCGAAGAGAAAATTCTTTATCCTGGCGGTTCGAACCGACTGTCCTTCCGGTTCCTCGCGAACGGTAATTACGGCGTGCTTAAATCCCTGCAGTGACGCATCTTGCTTGAAATACGACCAGATTTCCTCGACTTCTTTCTTGAGTTTGGGCGCGTCATCCAGTTTGTAATCGCTTTCATAGCTGAGTAGCAGCGCTTGGTCGCCGTCCGCGAAAATCAACGGTCCAACGAAGTGCAGCTTCATTTTCTTGCCGGAAGGCAATTGCTTGATCGTATACTTCGGCTGATGCGAGGAGAAATGCAGTCTCAATGCCGGCTCAGGGACGATTGGTCGCGGCACCGCCATAGCTGCGGAAGCACAAAGAAGTCCGGTTGACAGGGCAAAAACAAGCGACTTGTTTACGTTACTCAGAGGTTTCATTCGATTGACGTCCATTACTGACTTTCTTTTCTCGTCCTGTACCGGCGCTGTTTTTCTTTCATGTAGCCTGGTTCTTTCAACTGTTTTGTTATTTGAAAGGTGCTGAACCTGCAAGCATCGGAGCAAAATTTTGCTTTTGCGGAGAAGACAAATAAATCTTCGCACCTTTGAATCTCATCCACCACTTCCGGCTCACCTTCTTGAAGCAGCGAAAGTTCCGCTCGCCAGGCTGCTTCTCTTTCGTTCACAAGAGCACCCAGCCGCTTGCGTTCCTTTCTTCCTTCGCGGAAGAGCCCTTCGCAGCGAACCACCTTTTGTTTCGGTGACGACCCGGATTCGACTGCCTCCGACATAAAGGCAGCGAACTGCAAAAGCAGCGTATCGCAAACAGATCTTAATACGTCCGCGTCCGAATTGCTCGCCTTGCGTGCCATCAAAAGTGGCAAAGCATCAGTTTCGTATCCCTCGTTTATGGCCAGGGAAATCCTGCCGACTCGCTCCTGCAACCGCACTAGCGCCAGAGGTTCTCCAAAGTGCAAGCTGGTCATCTGCTCACGCATGAAATTGAGCTGGTCGAAAAACGACCTCAAATCATTGTCCGAGACGGTAATTTTTCGCCCGGCATACCTATATATCCATTCCAGGGCTTCCGCCTGGGAGGTCCACTGGGTCTCATCGTTCAAAGCCTCGATCCAATTTAATTTCGGTATTCTCGGTACTTGCATAGCTTTTGCAACCTGCGTAATTGACTACCACGGACATGCGTGGTATCGTTACCACAATTGGGCGTTGTAATTACAACCATATTACCGCCAAGTTCGAAAAATCCAACCAGCGACTGATTTACAAGTCTCTGGATTCTTTCCACACCCCTAGAGGCGC
>JAYRNY010000918.1:0-11837 GCA_041911975.1 bacterium
CGCTTCGCTCGGTTCGCCGTTTATCCACAGGGTCATGCCCGTGACGGCAGTGCCGGCGGGAAGGGAAATTTCAGCTCGCGCTTCCTGCGGCTCCGCTGATTCGTTTTTGAAAACATAGGTCCAATTGACGGTAGACGTCAACGTAGTCGGACTGAGCGAACCACTCAAAAGAGACCGGACCAGAGTCAGTCCCTTGATCGGCTCGCCGACGACATGGCGGCGCAAATAGTCTTCAGACATGGCTGAGAGGTCACCCTCATTAACATCTCTGAATGGCTTGCCGGTAACGGCAAAATACAGTTGCCTCTGGGTTGTCACCTTAATGGGGATAAACAATCCTGCCAGTCCGACCGCCCGGTCGTCGGTGCACTCCATTCGCAACTGGCGCTCTATATTGTTCGCGCGCAGTACGCTGAGACCATGCTGGCGCTCTTCCTTTTCGTTCGAAACAGCACTTTTCTCCGCCATTCGAATGTAGAAGGACTTGGCCTCAGTTGCACAGAGAGCGGCGATTGCCAGTATCAGGCCAAAGGTGGAAAACATCACCACCTGGGCGCGCGACGCTCTGAAGTCTCGAGCCAATCGAAAGCGATTTACCTGATAAATTGCAACGATCATAGACACGAATGTAAATGAATTCAGGCAAGTGAATCCGGTGTCGAATGTAGTACCGATGCGCTGCATCAGAGTTTCGCTGCCGGCAACGATTGCCGCGGTGCAAACTGCGCAGATTGTCAGCGCGGTGCCAATCGCCGCTCCAGAGAGAAGCCCTCTCAGTGCAGAGAACCTATGATCGCTGCGCCGGAGAGAACGCCACATTCTAAAGTTAGCCAGTGGAATGAGCATCACCAGTACTAACTGGGCAATCGTTTCCACTGGATGATTCAAAATGACCAGCGTCAATCGCTTCGCTGCGAATGCAGAGCCAACCAGAAGCATCATCAAAGGAATCAAAATACCGAGCGACACTACACAAAGATCGCTGAAAGTGACAGGAATTTTCCAGCGCCAATTGATCTTGTGCCTGGTGACGTGAGTGCCTTCACTGTCGAAATCAACACCATCGTCCTCGCCTGTGTCGGCTTCAGTATTGCCTGCGGTATTGCTCGCGGTCTTCTTTCCGCTCTTTTTTCCTGCGGGGAAAAGACCGTTCTTGCGCTGGGACTTCTGCATTTGCTGCCCTTGCTTCTTGCCGCTGCCTGAGCGATCGCTGCGCTCCGCTACAGCTACGGAAGATGTCTCAGCATCATCACCGTCATGTGATTTTCCATTCTGTTCATCGTTATCTATTGAATCGTCGCTCATATGAGGATCTCCAGACATGCTCAAGCAAGCTTCCACCGCTGCGCGCAGGCAAACGGCATGGGCGTGCCTGAGCAGCAACAAATAAGTGGCGTGCTTTTGAACTGGTTGTAGGTCTAGTAAGTTAATAAAGCTGGAAAACCCAGCGTAGCCAATTTAACTCGAACGGCATGCAGAATCGATAGGGTTAACCCTGAACGCCTTCTGGCGCGTTTCTTGATAGAAAGCCTCCTAATTGGGCGAATCTTTCCCTTCTGGAGGGGACTCTTGCCATTCCGGAGCGCGTGCTGGTTTTATGCTCGAAGCCCGCGCCTGCAAGGCGTCCGCATCTCTCGCTCGCCCAAGCTGTCTGACGACACTAGCCAGCGTCTCCAGAGCTTCTTTCATTTGCTGAGAAGCAGCAGACCCTCTTTCCAGTATGGCAACCGTATTGTTCAAGCTGCGCTCCGCCCCGTCCTTATCGCCTAATTTCAGCTGAGCCAGCGCCATGTCCTTATACAGCGTCGCCAGAGCTGGGCTTCTGCTGCCGAAAAGATTGGCGGCAGACTTGATTGTTTCTTCATAGGTTTTCACCTCGTCTTGCACCATGCCGCACACGGCATACACTTTAGCCAGTCTCTGCAAGCGGCGAACGTAAGCAAACGGCTCACCGCATCGCATGTTAATGGCGGCAGCCCGCTTGAGCAGCGGAATTGCCTTGTGTGCTGTAGCTGGATCATTTCCGTAACAGGCGGAGATAACCGAAAGCAAAGAAGTAATTTCCCAGTAATCCTTCACTTCTTTTCTCTCGGATTCCTTCAATGAATCCAGTGCCGGCTGAAGTGCGCTGGAAAAATCCTTCATATACGTGCGCAGGAATGCCTGCGTGATCTTCACTTCTTTATCTTGCGTCTTTTCCAAAATATCTTGCGAAAGTTGCGCATACTTCTTCGCTTGTTCGCTGTCGCCCTTTCCGTTGTAAAGCTCTGCAAGCTGGAAGCATATTTGTCCTGCAATATTACTGTTGGACTCAGCGCCGCCGGCAAGCTCCAATTCCTTTTGCAATGCCAATATCGCCTTCTCGGAATTACCGTGCAACTGGAAGAAATGCGCCGCATCGCTGAGATAGTCAGCCCGCTCCAGCGGAGAGACTGCCGGTGAATCCTTCAGCAATTTCTCGGCGGCTTCAAATGACTTCTCCGCCAGATCCGGCTGACTTGTGGCAAGATAGGCAAGCGCTAGGGTATGCAAAACGCGCCCGTAGAGTGGATGCTGCTCGCCTGTGAGTTGCTTGCAAATCTTACGCACGGAAATGAGAATCTCCTGACACCTCATTGCATTAGGTCCATGAATGATGGTGAATTGATGACTGTCCGTTTTGCGAACCAGAAGCTGCCTGCAATCTCCGAGAACAACGGCAAGCTTCCTTTGTAGTTTGATTTCTTGCTTGGCTCGTTCGGGACCTGAAGGCGGTAAAGCAGCCATTCCTTTTTCAATCTCAGCCAGCGCGCTTTGAGCCAGCTGCACTATTCTGTACGTGCGCAATCCAATCTGCGTTTCTTCCGGGGAATTTTCGTGCTGGCCGGCATACTCCATGACTTTTTCTGGATTGCCGAGCACTTGATTCAAGTCCATCAACTCTTCTAGTGAAGCGGTTATACGCGTATTGTTGTTCGAGCGTTGTGCTTGTTTAAGAGCTAGCGTAAAGAATGCCCCAGCGCGAGGGTAGTCACCAGTGTCAAAAGCTTGTTGCCCGTTGTAATCCATTTCGGGCCAGCTCTTCACACTGTCCTCCGCGAAATAACGGTCGAGCGCATGCCATAAGCCCAAACATCCTATTCCGACACTTATCACAGTGACCAGCCAAAATAGCTTTACCGACATGCCTCTGCTCTTCTTGGCTGCCGCCCGGCTAAAACCAAGATCGATCATCTGCTTGAGTGCACCAAAGCCGACCATATCCTCTTCCGAGCCAATCTTGGAAAGCGTCTCATCAAGCTCCATGACTGTCTGGTAGCGAAGGGAAGGTTCTTTGGCCATCGCTTTAAACAACACTGCATCCAGTTCCAGTGCATAAGGAAGATCGCGCCGGCGCGAGCTGATTGAATCAGGCTGCTCGTGCATATGCAATTGAATAGTCTCAAACGCGGTAGGTCCTTGAAAGGGTGGCGAACCTACAAACATCGCGTAAAGAACGCAGCCCATCGAATAAATGTCGGATCTGTGATCAAGCTTTTTGCCCTGGCATTGCTCGGGGCTCATGTACAGTGGGCTGCCTAGAATCTCACCAGATCTAGTAAAGTTCTGCGCCTCGGTATTATCCTGCTGGACGATCTTGGCAATACCGAAGTCGACTATTTTGACCACTTCTTCTCCGGTAGGTGTTTTCTGAAGCAGTATGTTCGCAGGCTTCAAATCTCTGTGCACAACACCGTTTTCATGCGCATGCGACAGCGCGCTGCAGACCTGCCTCAAGACATTTATACCGCGCTCCAATCCGAAAGGACCTTCGCTGGCAAGAACTTCAGCGAGCGACTTGCCTTCGATGTACTCCATCACCAAATATGGTGGTATGTGATTGACACTGAATTCAAACACAGTCACCAGATTATGATGTTTCAATCTGCTGATGGTTTGTGCTTCCTGTTGAAAGCGTGGCAAGTCCTGCGTGGAGTGACCAGACTGCAGCGGCATCATCTTGATGGCAACATTCCTTCCCAGTGAAAGATCGCGCGCCTGATAGACGACGCTCATCCCTCCAATGCCAAGACGTTTCACAATGCCGTACTTGTTGTCCAGAATTTCGCCGACGAGCGAATCAGCAACCACAGCCATTGGCTGCTCGCCTTGCTTGAGACCGGTAGAGTAAGAACGCGGCGTAATATCTTGAGCAGAAGGCGGCGGACCCGCACGTGGGGTTTTATCTTCCTCTATGGAAAACTCGTTCTCTTCAGGCTCCATCAGGTTAGCGGTGAATCTCCAGCCAATAGAAATATTAAGCTGAGCGTCAGATAAAAGTGGCATTATCTGGTACTAGCTTCTTATGTATTCCCACTTGCCAGAGACTTTAAGCCATATATTAAATCAATGGGAGAGGCATTCACGGACTTTTCCCCCAGCCGGGGGACCCCATGCTGTTCATGGTCACACCACTAAGACCTTGTTTTTCTTCAGACTTTCGAATCAGAAATAACGGCTAACTCTCAAGCCGGCATTTCTGATTCTGGTCATCAGTGCTCCTGCATCGAATTCGGCGCTGTCAAATCCATTCTCTCTATGCCCGAGACTGCGAACGACGGGCTTGCAAGTCCGCACCACTTCTGGTGCTACTTCCAACGGCGATACGAAAAACGACTTCGCACAGCCTTTAAAAAATTCTTCGCGAGAGAATAACACATCATCGCTATCCAGATGCTCAAAGAACCAATTTCCACCACGCTCCTTCAAAATCTCAAGCGCTTGAAAGAACAGATATGGTCCGCGCAACCTCGCCGGCAGTTGCAAGTCGACTCGGTGAAATCCTTTGTCTGTTGAAGACGACTCCGGCTTTGACGCCACACCGCCACCTAGATCGCATCCTCTGAGAATGTGCTTGCAGTCTGAGTCTTCGATGCCGTATGCCGAGGCAATGAGCGCCTCGACAAATGCTCTCAGCTTCAACCGGCGAATGCTGGTGGCACTGTTTGCATATATTCCCTCGGCCCTTAACGCTTTATGAGCGCTTAGTTCACAAACAGCTGACATCAATTGTTGATTCCGTGATAGCACCCTCAAATCTGGAATCAGACACTCTTTCAGAATGAACCAATTGAGATTGTTGGCTGATAGCCTCAGGCGCAAAAGATAATCAAAAACAAAACTATTCAGGCAGGCAAGCAGTGCAGCCATGTGTCCGTACCTGTCGGCAGTTTTATCCACTTCCGCAGGCCAAACCGTTTGCGAGCTGGTCGACAAAACCGGAACTGCATTACCACAGGGCCAATCGCCAATCATCGCAGCGATGCATGACCGCGAATTAGTGGAAGCGCCCACAGCCAGATAGGCTATCTTTGCGCCTCTTTCCGGTTGCATGTCCAGGTAAGTTTCCAGCTCCAACAAGTACTGAGGCAGTACTTGCTTAACCTCAAATGGCAGCTCAGCCCAATCAGCGCGCCGCCCCTTACCATGCAACCACGCCTTCTTCGCCCAATCATATTGACCGATCATGCGACCCTCGTAGACCGGCAGCAACACTCTTCGAATGTCGTCAATGGCCACTGCCGTCTCACCATCGGCAGATTTGACAAAATCGCCCAGATGCTTTCGGTCAAATTGGTCAATGGCTCGCCAATTTCCTTTTATCCAGTGCCCAAATTCATCCAGTGCAAAGCCATCTTTTTGTGCGGTGCTTCGCTCGACAAACAGCTTCGAATCGTTGGTCATGTCAAATTCACGGCGGAAAGAAATGGAGACCTCGCCTTCCGAAAGGCAAGCATTTTTTGCTGACTGCATAGCTCCCAGACGGGTGCAGTGCATCGCCAGGCGCTGCACCATCACGAGGTCAGGCTGACCAGGAAACTCAGTGAATGCAAGATTCTCAGGGGAGAGCTGCTCGATCGTCGCAACGTCATAAGCAACAGAATTCTCATGCGAGCCTGGAGATACTTTCAAAAAACGGCAACTGATTTGATCCGTGCTACCGCCCTTCACGACGCCCAGTGTGCAGAACTTGAACGATCTGTGAATCGAGAAAATGCCGTCGCGATTGTGATAGCCGTGCAGAAAAAGCCAGCGGCAACGACCGAGAAAGAGACGCCGCAACTCGGTAGCGCCTTTATCGCTATAGATTCCGGATGGCACTATCTGCGCCATGGCACCATTTATTTTCAGCAAACTATAGCCGAGTTCTAAAAAAAGCTTGTACGAATTTGCATCAGCTCCGCCTTGATGCGCAAAAGGCGCATGCGCGTTCTGAAGGAAATTGCTCAGCCCTTCATGATAGGCGAGATAGACATTCCACTCGTCTTCAATCGTCGCATCCTGCGCAATAAGCTGGCGCTGTCTGACCAGTGCAGCCTGCTTACTCAAAGCCATGAACTGAGCATCATATCGCGAAAAAAACTCGCGAGAATTGGCCTTTTCAATCTCCCAGGGCGGGTTCGTCAATACGAGGTCAAACCCAGGATTTTCGCCGGAGAATATATCCGTATACTCGAGATTCCAGTGAAAGAACTTCATGCTCTCAGATAGCTGTTCACAATCCCTACGTGAGCACGATGAAACCAATGGACTAAAGAACTGCAAGCAAACAAGATCGCGTCGCTCTTTATCACTCAACTTTTGAATTGCAGTCCTGCGAGAATTCGATTGAAATGCTGCGCCGCAGGCAGACAGCTTTTTCAGCGCTGTCGAAACAGCTGCATCATCCGGATTCGACCACAAACCAATCAAAGAATTTCCACTTCTCAGATTAGGGAAATCAGTTTCTGAAACCGCTAACTTGCATTTCTTCGCAAGACTTACGCGAGCGAGCCGCACGGCGGCATCATCTAGATCTATCCCATAGAGACATTTATGTGCGATCGTATGCAAGATGATTTGATGCAGCTCTCTTTCAGATATGGACTTCAACTCTGCCACATCGCCACTAAATGTGGTGCACTCATTTGCGCTATTACTCAGTGACAACCAATCACTTTCACGGTTGTCGATCTTCAGTTTTTTCTCTATGCAACCCGTCAGAACATCGAGCGCCATCAAGAGGAAAGTTCCGGCGCCCATTGCCGGATCAACAATCTTCAAGGAAAGCAGTTTTTCTACTGAAACCAAAGAGCCGGCTGTTACAGATATCTCGCATTCGTCAGGATTTGAAGCAGAATCGTTGAGAACCAGGGGACGAAGTGCCATGGTCGTCAACTCTCTGGCCAGTGCATCAGGAGTGTAGAAAACGCCGCGCCTGCGCTTTTCATTTTCACAAGCCACTATTGAGCAAGAACGCTCATTTTTAGAAAGCCGTTGAGCCAGCAACCGTTCATACGCATCGACAATATCTGCGGACTCGATAGCTTCAAAAGGATGACCGTACCGGTGTCCTTGCTCTGCAATCAAACGAATAACCAATTTTCGAATAATTTCAAAGATCTCGCAAGCCGAATACTTTGCAAAGAAAGGCTTGAAATGGGATGAATTCGCATTGATGATCGCAACGAGAGACGAAGCAAGGCTCAGAGCTAGTTCATCGAGCTTAAGTTTCTCGTCTCCGGCCAGCGCATCTAACGATTGGTACGCAAAATTTTCCAGGATTGACTGGAAGTGTGTGAGATTGCAATTGGTTGTGTGTGTTGTTTTCTTCAAGCCGCTTTTTCAAGTTGTTTTTCAAATTATATCTACAGTCTCTCAATTAGTTTACAAGTAGATTTGTTATTCTCTTACTGAAAAGTGCATTAATTGAGTTAATAATTTAATGCCCGTATCGAATATACAATTCAGATATTCAAGCACTCCTTTGAACGCACGCGAGGATTCGTGACCAGCCAGGCTATCGAGAGAGAACCTCTACTTCAGGGTTTGGGCGTGAAGCTGGTGGCAGCTTCAGCCGCAGGCGTGGGGCTGCTTGATATTTGGCTCGGTATCAAGGGCGACATCTCAGACAGCCCTCTGTCCTCTTATCTCCCATTTGAAAGTCATCTGACCAAAAGCTTGATCATCTGCTTTGGTCTCATACTTACCTACCTGGCTGTCAATCTAGGAGAGCGAAAGAGAACCGCATGGATTATTGCAACTACGATTACCACGCTGTCATTGACGACGCACCTAATTCACAAAGATCTTGGCGCCGGAGTCTGGGCTCTCGGTGGTCTGGTAATTCTTCTTTTCGCGCTGCGCGCCGATTTCACTGTTAAAAGCGAAAGCAAGTCGATTGCCAGAGGAATCTATATCTCGCTTGGAACAGTTCTACTGACGATTATCTACGGCACGCTCGGATTCTTCGTCATGGACAAGAGAGACTTCGGCATCGACTTCAGCATATTTGACTCGGTAAGGCGAACGCTGGACGAATTCTTTTTGGTGGGAAATGCGGACCTGGTGCCAGTTACCCATCACGCAAAATGGTTTTTGAAATCGCTGAACATAGCCGGTGCGACAACAATTTTCCTGGTGGTGACCAGCCTGTTTCGCCCTCTTAAGTATCACTTCGATACGCAAGAGAAGGAACGGAAGCAGGCTATAGCCATTGCAAAAAAGTTCGGCAAGTCATCGATAGACTTTTACAAAATGATGCCGGACAAATCGCTTTTTTTCTCACAGTCGAAAAATTGCTTTGTCTCCTATGGTATTGCTAATGACGTCGTCGTAGCGCTTGCCGATCCTGTCGGACCGGAAGACGAACTAAAGACAGTGCTGCAAGAGTTCGTTGATTGGGTGACTGATAGCGGATGGCTTCTCTGTTTCTTGCAAACGGGACCTGAGTACCTTGAGCTGTACAGGTCGCTTGGTTTTGACGAAGTGAAAATTGGCGAAGAAGCGAGAGTTGATATCGACAAATTCGCTTCTGAAACAGTCAAGAAGAAAGACTTCAAAGGCAAAGATAATAAGTTCAAAGGCTTCAGTCTGGTCAGGCACGAACCACCGCATTCTGCAGAGCTTTTAGATACAGCCGAATCAATTTCAAACGAATGGCTGGCTTTGCCCGGCAGAGGCGAGCACAATTTCACTCTTGGTAGATTTGACAGATCGTATCTTCAAACAACTCCGTTGCTTTGCTTGAACAATCCTGAGGGGAAATCAATCGCATTCGTCAATGAAGCACTGTCGTACTATCCTGGCGAGATATCGATCGATCTCATGCGACACCGCAACGAAGTACCATCCGGCACCATGGACTATCTGTTTTTAAAACTTCTCCTTGCGTACAAAGAAAGAGGATACCGCTATTTCAATCTCGGCTTGGCGGCTCTTTCAGGAGTTGGTGACAATCCTGATGCTTCGCTGAAAGAACGTGCTCTGTTCCAGCTTTGCGAGCACCTCAATAAAGGCTTTTCCTACAAGGGTCTGCAAAAGTACAAACAAAAATTCGATCCAATCTGGGAAGCTCGATATTTTGTTTACCGTGGCGGTCCGGCGAAGCTTTTGCGTTGCGTTTTAGCATTCAAGAAAGTGACCGGCTATTAAATTCCAGAAGACGCCTATACAAAGAGGGGAGATAACTAATGTCTGCGACAGCAATAGAAAGAGGATGTTCAGTCGATTTGATTGACACTCCCTGCTTGATTGTGGACATGGATCTGGTCGACAAAAACATTGAGAAGCTTTTTTCAAAGCAAAAATGCGATATTCGTCCGCATTTAAAAACAGTGAAGAATCCTGCACTGGCTAAAATGTTCTTAGAACATGGTGCCGTGGGTGTATGCGTCGCAAAACTTTCCGAAGCTGAGGTGATGGCAGAGGCCGGCATCGAAGATATTTTGATCACAACTGAAATCATTGGTGCGGCAAAAATCGAGCGATTATCCAACCTGCTCAAAAGACACCATCAGATTCGAGTCGTTGTCGACAGTGTCGCCGGTGTGGAAGCAATGCAGGAAGCTGCAGGCAGAGCCGGAATGATCTTATCGACTCTGATCGAACTCAATGTCGGACAGAATCGAGCTGGTGTAGAACCGGGAGAACCGGCGCTCGAGCTGGCACACGAAATTGCACGCCGCCCAAATCTCAATTTAATGGGGGTACAGGGATATGAAGGTCATCTTCAATTGTTGGCTGATGAAGAAGAAAAAAAACGTCTCTGTGCCGAGTCGATGCAAAAACTGATGAGCACAGCCGGACTGCTGCGAAAAGCCGGATATAGAATTTTGGTCGTCACGACGGGCGGCACCGGCACATTCGAATACTGCGCAGAAGCCGGAGCAACTGAAGTGCAGCCCGGCAGTTTTATATTCATGGACGGTGCCTATCGTCGCGCCATCGGTGCCAAGTACGATAACGCGCTGACGCTGATCTCAACCGTAATTAGTAAACCGTCACCAAATCGTTGCGTAGTAGATGCGGGTTTCAAATCACTTTCGACCGACAGTGGCAATGCCGATTTGAAAGCGTTTCCGGAAGTAACTTATCGTCCTGCAGGAGATGAGCATGGCATTCTCGAGAGTCCTAGTGGTCACCTGCCTTTTAACGTAGGTGACAGAGTTGAGTTGATACCAAGCCATATTGATACCACCATCAATTTGCACGATTATTATTATTGCCACCGAGGGCGTACGGTAGAAATGATCCTGCCTATCTCCGCCCGCGGAAAAGTTCAGTAGCAACAATCCTGGGAGCGCCGGCGGCTCGCCGGCAGCGGGCGGCATTTATGCCGCCCCTACAGGTTGAAGGGGGGCTATGGAAGGGCGCGCATCGCGTTTTGCGAAATTGAGCGGCGCAAAATATCTTGCGCCGAACCATCCATAGTCTCAGCTTCGGCTTGCTTTCCATTGCTGCGCAGAGCACGACTGTAATCCATAAGGCTGGTTGCGGTGAGCAGACTTTGTTCGCCTGCGGACTTCACTGTACTTGCCACAGCCCACGCATAGATCTTCTCTGCCTGAGGTAATTTACCCTGGCTATAATTGAGAAACGCAAGCTTGTTTAGACGCAGTGCAATCTCCAGTTTTTGTGCCGCCAGAGGAACCTCCGGCAAACTAGAAAGGGCTCCAGGTCTTCCAAGAACTAGCGTCGGGTGCGGATTTTGCTGCTCTTCGATCAAGCGCAGCAACTCCTGAGTCCGCTTGATCATGTTCGATTCAGAGGTATAGGATTTTTCGTATATCGCAAGTGCTTTAAGAAGGAGCGGCTTCGCCTCTGCATATTTTTTCTGCGACAGATACAGTTGCGCCAATCCACTCAAGTCACGTGCGACGCTCGGATGTTCTTGTCCGAGAGAGAGAATGTCCGTGGAAATCATGCGCTCATAGAATGCAACGCGCTGCTTATTGATCTCCTCCAATGCCGCAAAATCGGTCATCGGTCTGTCCGGATTGATTGCTGCTGAAAAGGAGGTTCCGGCAGTTGATGATGAACCTGCGGACTGAGACCAACCGCCTGCTTGATCATCGGGAAGTATCCTCTCACCTGTCGCCCCTGTTTCGGGAGCAAGACGACCAGAAACTTCCTTGTTGAAAGTCGAGGCCGATACACCCTGAGCCCTCTCGAAGGAACTTACTGAGTCCTTGAGCAGCTCCTTTTGAAACGACGAGTCAAGAGATTTACCAGGATTTTCAGCTTTTGTCAGCAAGTCGATATAGTCACTCAACTGCTGTTCGACAACATCACTGGAGGGTAACACTTTCTGCTGCATTACGACAGTCAAAGACTCGCAATACATTTCTTCCGCCTTGCGTGAAAAACCTAATTTCCAATTTACACGCCCGAGCCGGTGCAAATTATCAGCATAGACAAGGCTGTTCTTTCCATCAGCTTTTTCGATCATTGTACGAGCCCGTGTCAACAGCTTGGACGCAGCCTTATAGTCGCCTTCATCTTCGCGAACCGCTGCATATGCGGCAAGTGGTGTCACCAATTTTGGGCTTTGTTTTCCA
>JAYRNY010000919.1:0-7423 GCA_041911975.1 bacterium
AATACATAAATAAGCCACTTGCTCTGGTTGCCACTAACGGGTCCATAAACGCTGCCGGATTTAATTGGGTGCGCATGTTTATGCAACCGGGCGGCAGTGATACCAACTTGCAATCCGGTGCGTCTGAACTTGGGCGATTGCTTGTCGACGAAAATTCCTTTCTCAATTCTGCGCAGCTCTATGTTGATTTGACTGCGCAGCTCGCTGCCGGTCGAAACAGGATCCATATAGAAGGAGTCGGACGTCAGGGCGCTCAATTCTTCTGGGAGTTGCGCTCGGTTGGTGCGCCTCAACTGTCGAAATTGAACCCGCGAGCGACAATGAGCGGCGCTCCCCTGATTTTGGCTGGCATGGGATTCAGTGTGCGCCCGGCTGAAAATGAAGTGATGCTGGGGCCGGCTCAACTCTCGGTCATGGAGTCGAACGGCAGGATGTTGAAAGTCTACGTTCCGCCAGGTTTCCCACAAGGACAGTATCCGCTTTATGTGGGCATCCAATCCATGAGGAGCAACGTGCTACCCATGGAGGTATTGCCGTCACCGAAGATCACGTCGGTGAATCCAATGGTACTTCTGCCTGGCCAAACTATTTCCATCAGAGGTAGCGGCTTTTCAGCCTCGCCACAAGGGAATCGCGTCTACATCGGCAATTATCCTGCACCCGTAGCATCAGCCAACGCTCAGTTGATCAACGCGATTGTGCCGAACATTCCGGCGCAAACCGCTAAAATAACAGTCATCGCCAATGGTGCGACTGCTCAGGGCAATCCGGAAGTGACGATCAGTTATTTGCGAAGGTAAAAATCCAATCGTAAGGGTGGCGCATGCGCCACCCTTGCCAAGGGGTCGCCTGCGAACTAAATGGTTATAACTATCTTGCCGAAGTGCGCGCCGCTTTGTTGATACTTGAGCGCTTCGACAATTTGCGATGCTTTGTAGGTTTTATCAATAACCGGTTTCAGCTTGTGCAATGAGACCGCCGAATTCATACGCTCGTACATTTCGACAGAGCCCACAAATACGCCCTGCAATTTTACTGCTTTCATCAAGAGAGAAATCTCGAAGTCGGACTTTTGTTTTGGATCGGCAAGCACACCGATCAAGCTTATGTGGCCGCCCAACTTCACAGAGACTGCCGATTTAGCTAAGGTGCCTGCACCGCCGATCTCGACTACATGATCTACGCCGCGACCATAAGTGTATTTGACTACTTCTTTTTCCCAGTCAGGTGTGGTCTTATAATTGATGACATGCGCTGCTCCCATTTTTCGCAGGCGCTTCATTTTTTCGTCATTGCTGGTGGTGGCAATAACTTCTGCGCCGCTCAGGATAGCGATTTGCAGAGCGAAGATTGAAACACCGCCGGTGCCCATCACCAGCACTGTTTCACCGGCGCGCAATCCGCCGTTCTCAATCAAGCCATTCCAAGCTGTGAGTGCCGCGCAGGGAAGAGTTGCGGCTTCTTCAAAACTCAAATGTTCCGGAATACGCACCAGCGATTTTTCATTGAAAACCGCATATTCACGCAAGACACCATCAACGGTGCCGCCAAGATCTGATGATTTCACTGAGGGATTGATCGGACCGGCCAGCCATTCAGTCATGAAGTTGGGCGAGACTCGATCGCCGACTTTGAAGCGTGTTACCGCGGAGCCTGTCTCGACGATTTCTCCGGCTCCATCCGAGAGCGGAATTCTCGGCAGCGGGATGCCCTTGTTGTAGACACCAAGAGCAACGAGTATGTCGCGGTAGTTGAGAGAGGCTGCGCGCATCCTGACAAGCACGTCCAGCGGACCGAGCGCTGGCGTCTTTCTTTTTGCCGGCCGAATGGCGTCGATGGAAAAGGTGGGCAACTCGAATGCTGCGTGTTCAATTTCTGTCTTTGTCGTCGCCGTAACCATTTTCGACCTCCGCATCGGTATCCGCACGAGAAGATGACTGAATATATAATTGGAATTGATAGCATCTTCTCGCCTCAAGTTCATGAGACAGAGCGGTTTTGACTGGTTTTCGTCGCAAATCCTTTTATATCGCCGATTCAAACGCTGGCAGCCAGCCAAATGTTTGTGTTTTCGGCGCACATTCTTTCAAAGGGTTTCAATTTCCGCCGCTGGTGGTCCTTTTGGAGCTTTTCATTGATAAAATTCAAGAGTCAAGAAAATTGTACGGACGAGCGAAGGACTCCCGCGAAAGACGAGACGCAGTCTAGTCTGGAGCACCCAAAGAGAGGAGATCGGAGCGCTTATAAAGTAAAAACTCGGCCGTTTTGGCGGTCAGGGGAAACAGGGGCTAGAACCGGATGCAGAGAATCTGTGTATTTTGCGGGTCGTCGACGGGAGTAAAACACGAGTACGCCGTTGGCGCTCGGGAGTTGGGGCTGGTTCTGGCAAAACAGAATATTGACCTGGTGTATGGGGGTGGCCACGTCGGGCTGATGGGAGTCGTGGCTGATGCTGCGATGTCAGCCGGAGCCAAAGCGATTGGCGTGATTCCTCGCTGTCTGGCAGATAAGGAAGTGGCTCATCAGGGGCTGACCGAGCTCAAGATCGTGCAAACGATGCACGAGAGAAAGGCTCAAATGAGCGAACTTTCCGATGGTTTTATCGCGATGCCCGGTGGTTTTGGCACACTGGAGGAGCTGTTTGAAGTAATTACCTGGGCTCAGCTAGGCATTCACCATAAGCCGTTCGGGCTTTTCAACATAGCCGGCTACTTCGATAAATTGATTGAATTTCTCGATTATCAGGTCGAGCAAGGCTTCGTGCCTGCGAGGCATCGTGAAATGATCATCGTGTCGGATGAAGCCGAACAGCTCGTCGAGCTGCTTGCCGGCTTCCAGCCTGTGGCTCAGGAAAAGTGGGCATCGGCACGGCAGATTTAGCCTCTATTGGGACCTGAGCTAGGAAATAAGCCAGGCGCCGACTGTTGTAAACGCCCTTGCAGTGGGTGTTTCAAAGAAACGTGTTTGGATGCCCTTGAAAATAGCCACGGCGCCGAGCCGATTAAAGCCCGACGCAGTGTGTCCCTTGCTACAGTGCTTAGTCCGTGACTTTGTCGCAATGGCCACTGAATACCTGATTACAGGCTCAAGGTGAACACTTTGCGCTGTCGCGCTCTTACTTATTTGTTTCGGTAGAGGAAGACTATGCTGAGAATGTAGCAAATAGGGTGTGAAGAGACCGTGAAGGCAGATTTTTCCGGTAAATTGGGCTTTTGGGGACTGCCGGGGTTTTTGGCCCTCAACCAATCATGAATTGCGGGCCCAGAGACTTCACGCACATGGCCGCCAGGCACATTCCTTCTAATGCCGCGTCGGTAGCATCCATTCCTGCAGCCATGGCAGTAAGGGTGGCTCCACAAAATGTATCGCCGGCGCCGGTTGGATCTATTTCTTGCAACGGTTCGGCTGGCAGTTTCCACGCTTCGCCCTGGCTGTAAATAGAACATCCGCTCGCACTCTCTGTTACGAAAAGCGTTTTCTTGTATGCGCCTTCCGGCGGCCGTCCGTCAAAGAGAGTCTGAAACTCATTCAAGTTCATAAAAAAGTATTCGCAGTTTTGCACCAACTCGCGCACTATATCCGGTGCGGTCTGCACAAGTCGAAAATAGGTGCCGCACGAAATCGTTCGCGCTCCCAGTGCCCTTACATGCTCGTAGAACTCCTTCTGTTTTGCTGCCGAGCTGAGCGCAGCGATGTGAACGACGTCAAAATCATCGAGCGGCCCCTCGACCTGGTCCGGCGTCAGTTGCGCCTCGGCGCCCCAGTCTGCATTAAGCAAAGTCGCCCTTCCGTCGCCGTGATGAATGATTTCCAGCCGCGGCATGTCGGCTTCCTTTACCTGTGGACCCTTCCAGTTGAGCATCTCAGAGATGCGCAAGAAGCGATCGGAAAACGTGTCCGGCACGGGCGCCAAAAGCGTTACCCTGCCGCCGCCTGCATTGGCAGCCAGAGCAGTGTACAGCCCCGAGCCACCAATAGTATGGAACGTAGAGCGTTCGCCATTCACCTCGGAGTGAATGGTGTCTATTGATGCCGTGCCGATAATGGCAATTTTCGGCGAATTTGGAGGTGTCTTCGAAGGTTCCAGGTCCGGCAAGCTTTTTTTCTCATTGCTGGGCTCTATTAGGGAAGTCTAAGCCATCCAGGCGCTTTCTTTTGGATGTTTTTGCCTGAGAGATGCTTTAGGAATTCGCGCCCATAAGGCTGACGGCGTTTTCAACCAAAAACAGACAACATATCCGATTGTTGAAAGACTCTTTAGAACTGGGCAAATATGGCTCTTTGTTTGCGAAACTGTATATGTTGGATGGCCCAAGGCGATAAGCCGACCGGGGTCAACCCAGATTACCGAAGTTCTGTTGAACCCTTTGGGAGCATTTTTGTGCCGCAAATGAAGAATCGCGAAAAGCCACGGATCAAGAAAATTGGGCAAATGCAAGCGCCGCCCGTCAATACTGCACCCAGCAATGAGCAGGGCGACAAGTACACGATGTTGCTTTTCTATTCAGCTCAGGTTCTTGCGGGTCTGCTTCTAATTGGTGGCACCGCTCTTTCTGTAAGCAACTTTGTTCAGGCAATCAATGCGCATCCTATTAATTGGGGCATGTGCATTTTGATGACTCTCGCGCTCGCGTCTACCTTTATTGTTGCTCGCTCGCTCGCCTGGATGGGTGTGCTGGGCGCTGTGCTTCTGGCGCAGAAGATGAACGCATGGCAAGCGCAGGAAGACATCTGCCGTCGTGCGCAAAAGATGCAGAAGATTATGCCGTCGGGTGCAGCCTGGGCGGCTATGGTTCTGGCTCAAAGTCTTGCTACTCGCGGTAAGTACAAAGAAGCGGCTGAAGTGGCGGAAGCAGAGTGGAATCGCAACGGAGATTCAGACAAGAACGATCAAACTGTTGGACCGACTTGCTCGATCGCAGCATTTGCATATCAAATGGAAGGCGATTGGAAGACCGTGATGGTCTGGAACGATCGCACGATTACGACGCTGGGACGCGCAATTGAAAATATGAAGAAGCCGAAAAAAGGCATTATGGCAAACGCGCTCTCCGCTCAAAGCGGGCAATACATCGGGCAATGTCAGATGCAAGTTGCATCGGCGTATTTCGCGAACGCGCAGATCTTCATGCAACAAAACAATTTTAGACAAGCAAAAGAGAATTTCCGTAAAACAATAGAGTTTATGGCACAAGCTCCCGACTCAGAACAAAAGAACGAAGTTCTCAAAGTCGCCAAAGAGCAGATGCAGAGATTGAAGCATTCATAAGTCCGCAATTTTGTCGGGGCGCATTGCATGCGCCCATCCTGGGAGCGCCGGCGGCTCGCCGGCATCAAACCGGGCGACACATGGCGCCGCCTCTACGGAGTACTTGCAAAAACGCTTTCGAAATCGTCTTTGATGCTGACGACGGTCCAACCGCGCTCGCCTGCTACTTTCAATGCTTTTTCCGCACCCTTGTCATATTTATATTCGCGCTGTTCGTCATCATGATGCAGGAGAATTCCCAGAGACGGTCCTTTTCTGTCGGTGCAGTAGGTGAGCATCTCTATGTCGCCATCTGAATTGCCGACGGCAATAAGCGGGCGCTTTCCGATATGCTCGTCGATCATAATTGGTTTTAAAGGACCGACGTTATAGACGTGCACAACCGGTCGGCTGACGACGGAAGATCTTCCGTCCTTCACGGTGTACTCCCGCTTCAAACTGCTGCCTATGACTTGGTCGGCAGGAATTCCGTATGAGTTTTGTGAGTAAAGGCGAATGAAGTCCGCACCCGCGCCTGAGCAAATGTAAGTCTTGAAGCCGTTTTCGCGCAGGTATGAAAGTAACTCCACCATAGGCTGGTATTTAAGCTGAGCATAGGGGCGGCCAAATCTTTTGTGCTTGGCTGCACTGAGCCAATCAGTCGCCAGAGGAGGTAAGTCTTCAGAACTCACCCCGTTCTGGCATGCCGCTATCAATCTTGTTGCTTCAAGACCGCGAAGTCCGGCAATCGCACTATCGTCCATGGTCAGGAACGGTTTTATCGCGTCGTCGTTTTTCCACTCGGGATGACCTGCTTGCCTGGAGACGGCACTGTCCCTGGCAAATATCACCTGGATAAATGCCGGCTTCTCGCACAGAAGCGTGCCATCATTGTCGAAGACTGCCACTCGATCTTCTCTTGGCACAAAGTCTTTGCTTTGTGGATCAGTAACCTTTTTTACGAAGTCAAGAATACTCTGCTTGAGTTTGTTGTCTTTCCAACTGCTCAAAGCTTTTTGCGGTGCGCCGTGGAGTTCCTCGCAAGCGAAAGCCGAGTTTGCAGCAACACCGATAAGTAGCGCCGCGCTCAACGAAGCGGTCAGTGTCCATGAGAGAAGTGATGAGCTTTTCTTGAACATTGTTGCAGATTCCTCGAATGTTCCCGACCGGCTTGAGCAAGGAAAGAATGCCAGTCAGGGCTTAGAATGCCCGATAGGGTTTAAAATGCCCGATAGGGTTTAAAATGCCCGATAGGGTTTAAAATGCCCGATAGGGTTTAAAATGCCCGATAGGGTTTAATAGGGTTTAGAAAGAATAGCCGATCATCGCGGGGTTTCGGCGATATCTTTGCGACTCTTCACGACTCTTCTCGTGATAGACTCCCCTCATGTTACCGGTTGAGCAATCCTGTTATTGGTTGGCGTCTCGCCAGGGCTACGAGCCTTCCCACTGGTTATCGGAGCGGGTGGATGCTGACTACGCTGTTGTCGGCGGCGGATTTACAGGATTATGGACGGCTCTCTTTCTGAAACAGCTGGAGCCGAATGCTCATGTGATCGTGGTTGAGAGTTCCGTTTCCGGGTATGGAGCGAGCGGAAGAAACGCGGGAATTGTCAGCAATTCAATCGACCATTCGCATGCTCTGGCGATTTCCCATTTTGGTAAACCAGAGGCTGAAAGACTGGCGAAAATCGGTATAAAAAACATCGACGAGATGGAAAAGTTTTCCGTCGATTGCGATTTTGAGCGCACCGGGCAATTGCAGGTTGCGTTGAAACCCGGGCATCTGGAAGATTGCAAGCACAATCTCGAGGTGGCGAACGGAATCGGCTTAAGCGGTTATCGCATGCTCAGTAAGGAAGAGATGCAAGAGGAAGTAAACTCACCGCTTTACTTAGGAGGATTGTTTGTAACTGGTGGTGGCATTCTCAATCAGATAAAACTTGTTGATAGAATCGTCTGCGAAATGAAAAAGCTCGGTGTGCAGCTCTACGAACGCACTCGTGTTTCGCAACTCGCAGATGGTCGTCTTATATGTGAGCGAGGTGAGATCAAAGCGAAGAAGATCATTATGGCAACGGATGCCTACACGCACCATCTTCTGCCGGAATTGCTGTGGCGCTTTATTCCCTTGTATGACTACATCTTAGTGAGCGATCCTTTGACCGAAGATCA
>JAYRNY010000920.1:0-1523 GCA_041911975.1 bacterium
AGCGCGTCAGGCGAGTGTCCGGCGCCAATTCCCAACAAACCGCCATCACTGTGAGTTGCGGCAGCCTCGGAAATGAGACCTTTCTTGCCTTCTCTCAATTCTTCTTTCCAGGCAGCAGCCTGACGCTCGCCGCCGCGCGACCGGAAGGTTTCATCGAGTTTGGTGTAGTAATCCAGCTGGTCTCTTTGCTCTGCCGTCAATTTGCTGCGATCGGGATTCTGGCTGGCGAGCTTTTCGCCGGCGACAAAATCTGCCCGCTCTTTAGGCGTGGCATTGGTGAGCGCAGTGCTTATCACATCGTTGTTGTCGAATAAACCAGCAATTGTCTTTGTATTTCCGCTGACGATGGTCGACAGAGAAATGCGGCCTTCGGTGAGCAAATCCTGTGCCACTCGCTTTTGCGTCTCGTTGGCCCAGGTGCTTGGCCCGAAAGCTTTGTCGTATGCAGCCATGAATTCTTTGTCGCCCTGCAGAGCTTTTCTGGCTGCCACGGCTTCGGGGCTTGTACCGCCCAAAACATCGGACAATTGACGCAAGTATTGATCGGCTTTCGAGTTATCCCACTCATTTTTGTTGTAGGTGTTAACAACCAGCTTGGCGGCTTCGGCTATGTCTGCCGGGGTTCTCTTGTCTCTTGAATAGAGCCCTTGCATGAGCTGCTTGTCGCTTTCATTGAAGCCTGCTTTCTTGATGGCTTCATCGAAAGTGCCGTATTGCTTGGCATACTTGCTTCCATCCCACTCTTTCTTGAGCGCTGAGACTTGCTCTGGGGTAAGAACGCCGACCGTGGCGCGCAGCATACGACCCGCTCTCTCCGTCGGCTCGACGCCACCCTGGTTGGAGACTTCAATAGCGGTGGCGATATTGCCTATCAGGTTGGGTTTGCCGCTTTTGCGATCGAGCAGAGCCTCTGCCTCACGAAACTGCGCCGGGGTGAGTTTTTCTTGCAGCATTTTTCTGAGCGTGCCGCTCTCGCCCGGCTTGTCGAAAGAGCGCTCCAGACGCTGCATATCACTGCCGTTCATGGCGATAATGCTGTTTTTGATCTGGTCAAATCGCACCGAGCTGAACATACCGGGATTCAGAGCATCGGTTATGCCTTTGTTGGCAGTCTGGATTGCCGTGTCGGTCAGGGCCGGCTGGGTCGGATTTTCCGGGTTCATTATCGTCATGGCCGGAAGGCTTGTCGCCGTGCAGACTTCTTCCTTCTTTGGCTGATTTATCGAGAGGTCCGTCGCTACTGCAACAGGGCTGCGCTCGACCGTTTCGTCGCATTTTGCCTTTGGTGTTTTTTCAACGGCTGACTCAACGGTCATGGTAAGGGCTCCAGAATCGGGAGCAAAATCTTGATATGCGCGGGAAGCTGCGGTTCCCTATCTTGCCCCATGATGCGTGAAGGGACCGTGAAGGTCATTCTCCATACATGGAATAAATACCCTTTAAAACCAGTTCCTAAAACGTCGAGCCCCGCCTGGATTGGGTTTTCGGCATCTCCAGGTAGACTGAACGGGCCAGATTTAATC
>JAYRNY010000921.1:0-3815 GCA_041911975.1 bacterium
AGTCGTTCTACTTATATTTGCAGCCGCTGCTGCATTTCTTTTGAGCCATAAGAAGACCATCTCGGACAAAGCCATGTCTCTTTTCTTGTCCGTCATCGCTGCGATTGCGATGGCGGCCATGTTTATTAATGGCAATCAATCGATTGCATATGAAACTCCCGCACCTTTCTTGCTGGGTGTGTTTCCTCTTACCTTTTTGTTGGACGGATTGAGCAGGCTTTTTTTGTCGCTGTTGTGCTTGATTCTTTTTTCGATCGGGCTCTTCTCTCCCGGTTACCTTTCGCACTTGAAGGAAAAAATCTCAGGTGGACAGTACTGGATATCTTTCTTGCTTTTTGCACTATCCATGTTTGGCGTCGTCCTTAGTGCGGACGCAATCACATTTATAGTGATGTGGGAAATCATGTCGCTTTCGTCGGCATCGCTTGTCGCTAGCGACCATTCTAAGCATGATGTGCAAAAGTCCGCTTTGATCTATCTTGGTGCAACAAGAATCGCCAGCGGTCTTCTCTGTGGTGGCTTTCTCTGGATGCATGCTCTCTGCGGAAGCTGGAGTTTTTCCAATTGGAATTTCGCCCAGCCGCAAGCAGTTTTTCCAGCTCTTTTGATCTTGCTCGGCTTTTGCATTAAGGCCGGTATCTGGCCTTTTCATATTTGGCTGCCATACGCGCATCCAGCCGCGCCTGCAACTGTGTCCGCTGTGATGAGCGGGTTCATGATCAAGATTCCCGTATACGCAATGATAAGAATTCTCGTACAGGGCGGCCTTCAATCGCCTGAACTGATCAATTTCGCATTTGTTCTAAGCGCTATATCGGCATTCTGGGGGGTTCTCTTTGCGCTCGTTCAAAATGATCTGAAGCGGCTTCTAGCATACTCGAGTATCGAAAACATCGGGCTGATTATTCTGGCTCTTGCAATTTCTCTCAAGGCAAAAGCTGCAAATTTGCCCGCAATTGCCGACATTGCGACGGCAGCAGCACTTTTTCACTGCATAAATCACGGCGCCATCAAATCGTTGCTGTTTCTCTCTGTTGGTGCAGTGGACGCGCAGGCGCACTCGCGCGATTTGCATAAATTGGGCGGATTGGCGAAGCGCATGCCCTGGACAATGGCATGCTTTTTCATTGGTGGTTTTTCCATCTGCTCGATTCCGCCCCTCAACGGTTTTGCCAGCAAATGGCTCATCTATCAGAGTTTGTTCAAAAGTACATTGCTTTTCGGCTCGTACATCGATCGAGGCTTGTTTCTGGCCACGATTTGTCTTTTGTCGGCGGTCGGGGCTCTTGCTATCGCTGTATTTGTAAAAGCTATGGGCGTCGGATTTCTCGGTATGAGCCGCAGTCACTCTGCAGAACATGCTCAAGAGGCAAACGGCGGCATGAAAGTATCGCAAGTTTTCCTTGCTGCCGTCTGCGTGGGATTGGGAATTTTTGCATCGACCGCCTTGCGGCAGATTTCGAAACTGGCGGCATTCTCCAGCCATCCAATCGTCGCATCCAGGGTTGATTTACCACTCCCCCTTCCATTGCTTGCGGCAATGCTGATTGCTTCCGGGCTGATTATCTATCTCGTCTTCCTGCAAAGTTCTAAGATAAGGATCTTCAAGACATGGGACTGCGGCTTTGGACCACTGACGCCGAAAACGCAGGCATCATCTGATTCATTTGCGCAGCCGCTGGCGCGCATTTTTAGACCATTTTTGAGATACGAAACCAATTCGACTATTGCCGGTCGCGATCGACGGCACTTCCCGGAAGAGATTTCGGTTGAGGTGAAAATCGTCTCGATTCTCGAGTCTCGTGTTTATCTGCCCAGCCTCGCTTTGATTAGCTTTCTGGCCAGAGGCCTGGCGAAGGTGCAAGCGGGCAGTATCCATCTCTATCTGCTTTATGTCTGCTCCACGCTCGTGATTCTTCTTGTTTTGGGAACAGTCTTATGAACCATGTGGACATTCATATTTTGAGAAGCTGTTCTCACTGGCTCTTGTTTGTTTCCAGTATTTTCATCTTTCCGCCTTTATGCCTGGGACTGATAAGAAAAACAAAAGCACGCCTGCAAAACCGCATGGGACCGCCGCTTTTGCAGCCGTACTTTGACATTTTTAAACTCTGCAAGAAGGGTGAAACTATAAGCTCCACCATGTCGGGAGTTTTTCGATTGTCGACGATCGCCGGTCTGGCGACGATGCTTGTTTTAGCCTGGATGACACCTTGGTTGTCTTTCAAACCGTGGACCCCGAATGCAGATCTTTTTCTCATTGTTTATCTCTTCGCTCTGGCGCGAGTGTTTTCCTTGCTGGGCGCACTGGATTCAGGATCTGCGTTTGGCGCCTTTGGCGCAAGCCGTGAAGTTACCCTCGGACTGCTCGTCGAACCGGCATTGATGCTGGGACTGGTGGCGCTAGGCCTGTTCTCAGGAAGCAGCGATATGAGAATGATTTTCGCGTATCCGCACCAGATCCAGACCGGGTTGGCAGCGAGTCTTGGTGCCGGTGCTGCCGGCATCTGGCTATTGGTTGGCGTGTCCATTCTGTTGTCCAGTCTTATAGAACTGTCTCGCATGCCGGTCGATGATCCTACAACTCACCTCGAGTTGACGATGGTTCATGAAGCAATGGTTCTCGAAGCATCCGGAAGAAATCTGGCCTTGATTGAATTCGCACACGCGCTGCGCATGAGCATTTTCTTTGGTCTGGCTGCCCAGTGTTTTGTTCATGCCGGAGCTGCTGTATGGCGTATGAGTGCTTTGACTGAAGGTATACTCAATGTTGCCGGCATTTGTCTGATCGCCATATTTGTCGGCTTGCTCGAGAGTCTTTCGGTTAAGTTGCAATGGCGAAAAGTTCCTGAATTTGTTGCTTATGTCGTGTCGATGAGTTTGCTGGCTGCTTTCGTTGCCGCCGGAAGCGGGGTCATCAAATTATGATTTCTCTGATAGATCTTTGTGTCTTGTCTGCCGCTGTTCTAGCTTGTCTATTGGTCGGATCTTTGCATTTGCGTCAAAATCTCTTCCTGTATGGAGTGTTGACCCTGTTCATAGCCATCGCTACCGGATTGACGGCGAGAACGCATGGCGACATGAGCTTGCTATTCATCGCCTTGCTTATCGCCTTCTTGAAAGCACTGCTTGTGCCTGTATTCCTCGTAAAGACAAGTGAAAAGCTGAATGTGCACAGAGATGTCGGCGCCATGATCCCGCCTCCTTTGGCCATGCACCTTTCGATTGTTTTGTTCGCCCTGAGTTTTTTACTGACGAGAAATATCCCCACGCCGGAAATGGTGGCCAGTGGCTGGTACGGTGCCGCCGCCGGTATTTCTCTGCTCTTTACCGGTCTTGTTGTCATGCTCACTCGCAGGCTGGCGATCGGTCAAATTCTCGGGTTTCTCGTGATCGAAAATGGCATTTATGTTTTCGCTCTCACCCAAACTCTCGGCATGCCGATGCTTGTGGAAATGGGCGTTTTGCTAGACATGCTCGTTGGCGTGATGGTCTGCGGCCTGCTTGTTTTTCGAATTCAGAAAAGCTTCGAGCATATTGATGTGGCTCAACTCACCAGTTTGAAGGAGTGAAATGGGATTCTTCTTCAGTCTATGCGCATTGCCTGTTTTGGGTGCCCTTCTGGCAGCGAAGTCCGCACGCATTGAAAGAGTGCGCCGGACGGTAGTGGTGGCAATCTGGCTTCAGACCGTTGCTTCTGCCGTTCTTTGTGCTCCTGTGCTTTTCTATGGAGCGCAGCTGCTCAAATTTACTCCTGATTTTGCGGTCGATCATATCGGCGCCTGTTTTTTGCTGCTCACTAATTTTGTGGCGGC
>JAYRNY010000922.1:0-4374 GCA_041911975.1 bacterium
CGGAATGGGCATAGAGCGGCTGGCCATGCTCAAGTATGGCGTCACCGACATACGCAATTTCTTCACCAATGACGTGAAATTTCTCAGCCAGTTCTGAGCACATTTCAATTTCGGGATTCAAAAAAAGCACAAAAGGGTGTTGCAGCAATGAAGCTTTCATACAGTTGGTTGAGTGAGTTTGTCGATCTGTCCGGCATTTCGCCTGAGGAGGTCGCTGAGAAGCTGACTATGAACGCCTTCGAAGTGGAAGACGTGCAAACAGTCGGCGCCAACATCACCGGTCCGCTTGTGGTCGGCAAAATTCTGGAGATTCATCAGCACCCAAACGCAGACAAGATTCGCCTGACAAAAGTGCTGCTCAAGGAAGGTGCTGAGCCGGTCGAGATTGTCTGCGGAGCGTCGAATATTCAAGTCGGTCATGTGATTCCGGTGGCGCTTCCGGGAGCGATCGTCATCAACAGAAAAGACGGAACGCCCCTGCCGATAAAGCAGTCAGAAATCCGCGGCGTGACGTCCAACGGCATGCTCTGTTCCCCTTCTGAGCTGGGACTGGAAGGATATGACGTCGACGGCATACTCATTCTTTCCGATCTTGAGCAAATTTCCATAAAAGGTAATGGCATCAAGATTGGTGCCGATGCAAAAGAAGTTTTGGAACTGAGCTCCGATTCCGTGCTCAATGTGGGCTCGCGGTCCAACCGGGGAGACGCGCTGTCGGTGGTCGGACTGGCTCGAGAAGTCGCCGCTCTGACCGGCCGTACGATGAAGGTTCCATCCTCGGATCTGAGTAAGCACGGCAAGCTGATCAAGCCCAATCAACCTATGTCGACCAAGATCGAAAACGAAGAAGATTGTCCTCTTCTCACCATCCGCTATATAGAAGGACTGAAAGTCGGACCTTCTCCCAGAGAAATCGTCCGCAAATTGGAAGCGATAGGCGTTCGCTCCGTCAACAATATCGTCGACATCACAAATTACGTGATGCACGAAATGGGTCAGCCGCTGCACGCATATGATGTTTCAAAACTTAAAAGCAAGTTGATTCAAACCCGCCGCGCCAGGGCCGGAGAGACAATCGTCACCATCAACGAGCGCGAGCAAAAGCTCACCGATGAAGTTCTCGTTATTGCCGGAGACAACGAATTACTCGGCGTCGCTGGCGTCATGGGCGGCAAAGGCTCGGAGATTTCCGACGACACGGTTGCGATTGCCCTCGAGGCGGCAGCATTTTCGCAGGCAAGAGTGCGCCGAGGCAGCCGACTGCTCGGACTTTCCAGCGACAGCAGCCTGAGATTCGAAAGAGGCGTCGATGTCGAGTCGGTGATCGCCGCATCAGATCGTGCCGCCAGCCTGATAATGCAGTATTGCGGCGCCACTAAGGATGGTGCGATCTATGCCGAGATGGTCAAGAGCGGAAAAGAAACCGTTGAGAAAAACGTCGTATCGGTGCGCATGAGCAGAGTGAAAAAGCTGCTTGACGTCGAGCTTTCGGCACAAGAGGCCGGAAACCTCATCGAGCCACTCGGATTTACCACCGAGGCAAATGGCGACCGAATGTCGGTTAAAGTACCGAGTTTTCGCTCGCAAGATGTGACACGCGAAATAGACGTGATTGAAGAGATCGCGCGTATCTATGGTTTTGACAAGTTGCCTTCCGCAATGCCAGTCAACACAATTCCTCCGCAAGCACCTGCTCAGCTCCAGATGCGCATCAAGCGATCGCTTATGGCATCAGGTCTGAGCGAAGCATGGATATCCAGCCTGGTGAGAAGCGAAAGCAAGAAGGACTTAGGCAGCCCATTTGGTCTGTCTACATTGGAAAAAGAAGAGCGCCTGGTGGCGGTGCTCAATCCATTGTCGGAAGACCATGAAGTCCTGCGCCAGAGCCTCATTCCAGGACTGGCACAAACGGCTGCCTATAATTCGGACCATGGCAATAAAGACGTATTTCTTTTCGAAATCGGCCGAATCTATCTGAAAAAAGACGCAAAAGATGTAAAGCAAGAACGCGGCGAAACCGGCGTTGAAGAGCGCACCAAAGTAGCCGGGTTTCTCATGGGCCGGCGTAGTTCGAGCATGTGGCAGTCAAGTAAAACGTCTCAGACCAGTGAGGCTGCAAAATACGAATTAGCTTCCGAGGAAGCCCACGATTTCTATCGCGCTAAAGGCGTAGTCGAACAATTGCTCATACAAGCAGGCGTGGAAATGTCTCGCGTCAAATTCTTCCATTCCAATCGGCTGCCCGGATGTCTGCACCCATTTCGCGCCGCCGAAATAATCTGGTCGAAAAATCCCAACGTTTCGGCAAACACGCCAGACAC
Organism: bacterium; assembly: GCA_041911975.1. Taxonomy (GTDB): domain Bacteria; phylum Cyanobacteriota; class Vampirovibrionia; order Obscuribacterales; family Obscuribacteraceae; genus QKMZ01. Next base: position 2,322 of record JAYRNY010000922.1, read on the forward strand.
TCAAGTGTCGCGCCTCGGCTTTGTCGGCGAATTGCATCCGGGATTCACGGATAGTCTCAAGTTTGCCGAGCGAGCTTGCGTATTCGAACTGGATATCGATCAGATACAAAACCTGGCGGTTCCCGCAACCTTCACGCCGCTTCCAAGCACACAGCCGCTTTCACGCGATCTTACGGCAGACGTGGACACCGGCCTCGATCATGCTTCGGTAGAGTCTTGCATACGATCGGCAGCCGGAGGTACCCTCAAACAAGTCGACCTGGTTAGTCTGTTCCAGCTAGCAGACGGAAAGAAGAGCCTCTCTTATCGCTTGCTTTTCCTGGGCGACCAGGATCCATTGACGACCGAAGAGGTCGACATGCGCCTGGCTAAAATCAGAGAGAGTCTGAAATCCAGGCTCGGTGCAACCTTTAGACTCTAGGCCTGCAGGTCGGTCGATCTATCAAAGTGTGGAATTCTGATGCAACGCCTGAGTTTACGGGCATCCTGGCCGCTCCTTACCGCCCTCATCCTTTGTGTATGCGGGCTCAATTACGGATTACCCAAGATTTTTGCCGGACTTCTGATTGATGTACCGCTGATTCCTCTTTTAATCATCGAGGTCGGCGCCTCGCTGGCTTTTGCCCTTCTTTTCTATGACGAAGCGTCACCAGTGCAAGCCATCATGGTATCGCTTGCCATTCTAACAATAGTGGCGCTATTTGCCGGTCTGGCGTACTTGGCAAACAATGAAGTGATTTCCCAGTTCGGCCCACGGGCCGGCTCGCATGCTCCTGCACTCAGGATTAATTGGGTATTCCTTTTGGCGGTCAATTTTTCCGCGATTGCAGTGACGAAAACCCTTTTCGTGCTCAGTTCAGCCCAGACAGGCGGTCGAAAAAGACCAAACCGAAGCGAAAGCGACAGATAAATACAAAATCTCCGCTTTCAAGTGGCGATTTCCTGCCTACAAACCTGTTCAGGTTCTACCGTTACGCTCTTCAGCAGGGTATATTGAACTTAGTTTTTCATATAGATCTCAAGGATCGATCTTTTAAATGTACAAATTGGTCGTTCGAAATTGGATTTGGTTCAGCGCAGCCATCGTGCTTGCCCTCCTTCTCACTTTCGGCGGAACTCAGTCGCCGTGGAAGGATCTGACCTTCGGCGTCAACATCGCCACTTTGGTCTTTGCTCAACTTGGGGTCGCCCTACTTTTCAGCCGCATTTGCTTTGAAAATTGCCGGCTCCAACAACTATTGGTTGTAGCTGGAGTCGCCTTCGGCTGCATAGCTCTGCTCACAATAATCGGTGTCCTGATCGGCGGTCACTTCGCCTTCGCAGCGCCCATCAAGCTTACTTTGCCGGTAGTGCCCATTGCGGTCAGTACTGTGTTTGGCGTAGGCGCCGCAGTAGCGCTGTTCAAGCTAGAGCCTCTTTCGATCTACTCGGCTGGCTCAGAGGCAGGTGAAGAAGAATCCGTACAAGAACAATCCGAATCGAAAGGCGCCATCAAGCTTGGCAAGACCAAAGCCAAAGCGGCGACTTCATCGACGAAATTGCGCGGTATTCTCGACAAACTGGATGCAGATGCGGAAGACGAGAAGCCACAGCCCAAGCAGCCTGAAGCTCCGAAAGCATCGCCTGTTGCCGAATTGGATGACGACAAGAAAAATGCCGCATCGGCAACGGCAACCAGGTTGCAAGCTCAGAAGAGAAAGAGCACAAGCACCTTTACGAAGTTGCAGGCGCTGAGCGCCAGCGGCACAGGCGGTCACCGCCCGGAAGACGAACAAGCAAATCAAGAAAGTTTGAAAGATATCCTCGACAGACTCGATGATGAGCCGCTTTCGATAATGGAAGAAACGCTCACGCAAATGGAGAGCGGTCCGCTCGCTGGCGAAGAAGCTGCCGAGCCCGCCCCGACGCCCCCACCTGCAGAGCCTGCAGCCAGCGCTGGACAGGGCTCGCACATGGACCTCGGCTCTCGCCTCATGGGCGCTATAACTAAGAATCAGATGCCCAGCATGGAAGCTCCGGAGGCTAAAACTGAGCAGAAGCCAGAGCCCAAACC
>JAYRNY010000923.1:0-3793 GCA_041911975.1 bacterium
CAAGACGTTGGGCGACATTCAGGAACTCTTGGAAGAACAACTTCACGACGCCGAGCAGGTTAAGAAGACAACGTCTATAAGAGAGAAATCGTCGGTGAAGTCGAAACCCTCTGCAAAGAGTTCTTCTGCAAACAAAAGTTCGCCCAAAGGCAAGACTTCTTCGAAATTAGAGCCAAAAGCAAAGAAGAAACCAAAATGAGATTACCTGGGCGCGGCGGCGGCTGGCCGGCATTGAGTGTCAACACATTTTTCAAAACGCCGTCAGCCCAGGGCATCGCTGCAATCCTTGCTATTGTCTGCACAACAGCCTCTCATTCCTCAGAGGCGGCCGACGTATTCGGAGACGCTAAACTACATCGTATCGAGCAGGAAATAGTTACTCTTGCGCAAGAAAGCAGGAAAGATATCTCATATCAAGAACATCAAAAGCTGCTCGATACTGTCTCCGAAAAGATCGTCGGCGGCATGTCCGACGTTTCGTCATTAGCGACTTTGGCAATTTGGGCGGATCTCAATTCGTTTTCAAATGCGCTCGAAAATGGAAACATCAATTACAACCATGTAATCAGCACAGCTTTCTCTTCTGCGATTGCGAAAATAGGAAATTCGAAAAGACCCGACGCAGAAACTGCACTCTGGAGAATCGCTCATCAGGTAAATATCGATGGACACGTCTCAGAAGAGCTTTGCCAGGCTATGAGCAGCATTACAAAGAAAGAATTCCTGTTTGGCGACAGAGTGTATGTTCGTTTCAAGGACAAAGAGTTTCAGAAGCTTCCAATGTCACCCGAGAATGCCACGTTCAAAGTAGCGCTTTCCGAGGAGCTTTGGAAACATTGGAAGTCACCGGTAGCGGGCTCAGTGAATCTATGCGCGCGGGCGACATTCGTGATTGATTCGGACAGGCAAATCACGAACATCAAAGTTGTTCCTTTCTATTTCGGAAAACAGAAAAACCAAACAGCTGCCCTTCAGTTTCAAGATGCGGCACGAAGTGCCCTGGAACACTGCTCAATAAAGGAAGCACTTCCTAACGGCATGAGCAAAGTGCACCTGGAAGTTGATTTCTACGGACGTTAGTTGCCGCTCGGCTTGCCTTCTTTCGCAATCGACTGTGCGCGAAAGAGAATCTCAGCTGCTGCGGCGGTGTTGCGCACGTTGCGAAAGCCAAATCGATTTGAATCTTCGTCGGTGGCAAAAAGAAGATCGCCCAGATCGACGCTTGTTTGGACAGCCTGCACTTTTCCGAAATTCGGCGCAGAATACCAGATGATTGTGGTGCCGCCGCTGCCGTCGCACTCGAGCGCGCGCATGTTCGTCAGCACGGCAATGCGAGTTCGCATCTGCCACGTTTGGATATCAAAGAACTGTTTTGCAAAATAAATTGCACCCACGGCAAAAGCAAGTTCAATAAAAACATTCATGATTGAAACCTGATGCACACCATAGAAAAAACTGCTGGTGAAAATAAATAACAGCACCATCGCAGCGAGGGCGACAACTCGCAGAGACATGAACTTCCTCTTGTCCACCACGATGTGCTCGGCCCAGAGCACAACCTCCTCGGGTTCGAGTTCCGCCTGCAAAGTCGCCAGCAGTGCGTCTTTACTCTCCGCAGGTGTGGGAATATCTGCTACTTTCTCAAGGTCTTCGCCCAATGGCTGTGCCTCTTAGACAATTACCCGTGTTTCATTCCCACTTTTCAGGGGCACGAACCGATTTACGGGCCCAGGCGGTCTATAATCTACTAAGGAACCTCTACCCAAGTCTGTCCTAAAAAAGGTGACGACTATGCCAGAAGATCCATACGATCCAAACCCACCATCCGACTGGCCTAAAATTCTGATGATTCTTACCGGAATTGCCATCATTGTCCTGGGTGTCTGGGCGTTCGCCGGCACCATGATCTCAAAGGCTCTGATGGGGAAATAAGGTTCGCTGAGAACTTACAAACAGATTCGTTTTGTTCGCCTAGATAATTTTGAATCGAGCGTACATTTTCTTCACGTCGTCATAGCGATTTTCTTTGTATAGCAACTTCGCATAGTCCCGTAAAACAGATCCGGTATCAGGGTCTGTCTGCGTTTTACCGGCCTTCAGAGCGAGATCCAGCGACCTTGTGAGCAGCTCTTCCGCTTCGCGTTTTTTTCCACGATCGAGTTCGACAAGAGCTTGTCTTGCAATCGCTTTTCCGGTGCTAAATGTTCTTCCTTCCAAATTCTCGCTTATATCTTGAGCGCGCTTGTAACTCGCCTCGGCAAAATAGAAATTCCTTTTCTCTCTGTACGCATCACCAAGCTCGATCAAAGAATTGTAGAGCAGGGCTTGATCTCCACTCTTTTCCGCAGCCTCGACCTTTTGCTGAGCGTTTTTCTCTGCGTTCGCCAACTCACCAATTCTTGTTTCGTTGTTACCATTCTTTATGACGTTATAGTCAAACGTAAACTGAATGTCTACGGAACGCGGCGAACCTTTGGGAAGTGGCTGGAAAGGCGCTGTTGCCTTAACCGCCTCAATCGCGGCTTCATTGGTTGCCTCGAGGCCCGAACTGGTCGACACCTTGAGATTGTCCAACAGTCCACTTCGATAGACTTTGAACTGTACTACCGTCTTTCTCGATTCCATACCTTTCGGCGGATGCCATTCTTTCTTGATGGCGCGCTGCAAGCTAGCCATGTATTCTGCAAAGTCAACCTGTACTCCCTTTGGTGCAAAACCAAAATCACGAGCCTGTTCGTAATCTCTTATCGCGAGATTGACGTGTCCCAATCGCTCTTGAGCCATTCCCCTGAAATAGTACGCCTCCGCATTTTCCTCATCGATGGCTATAGCCTTGTTCAGATCCTCCAGCGCTTCAGTATTTTTGTCCAACTGAATAAGCGCTTCGCCTCTATTGCAATAGGAATTGCTCTTACGAATGACAGTATCAGGATGCAGCGAGATTGCCTTTTCGGAGTCTTCCTGGGCAAGCTTGCTCATCCAGACATGCAAATAGGCGTCCGCGCGATCTATGTAAGGAACGGGATTTTGCGGCTCCCTGTTGATTCTCTCAGTTGCCGTTTCTATAGTCTTCTTGTAGTTGGCAAGTCTTTCTTCAGTGACGAACCAGGGGTCTGTCATCTGGTCCTTATCATGCAGACTCGGACCGGAAGACGAGTGCGTGATCTTGTCTGGTGCTGAACGTGAAGATGAATCTGCCTTTCCGCTGCCTGAGCCGAAAGACGCTGTCGCCGGCCTACTGGAGGCTTCGGAACTCTTGTGCTCTTCGCTCGACCTCATTGTCGACGCTCTGATTTTGATCTCCTCAGGAGATAAAGAATCAGGTAATGTTACGTCCCTTCGCTCCGATGAAAATCTCGAGCTATTTGTATTTCCGCCTTTCTGCCGCTCTTGCAAATGATATCCAGCACCGTACAAACCCTGTGCTACCGCCGGTGGCTCACAAGCAGGGGACGTTATCAAAGAGAGCAACAAAAAACTCGCAGTTAAGCGCAACCCAAAATTCACGCGCACAGACATCAAAATACCCCCAGGACTGGTGGATTTCCGTTGCGGGAGCGACGCCGTGCGTCGGCCGCCAAGCCTCCGAGGCAACATATACCCCAAAATCCATTCGATCTAATATATGTCCCAAAACCGCCTCTGGGCGGCTTTCTTGCACGCCTTACCGAGCTTTCAGCTTTGCTTCCATCTGATCAAGCTCTTTCAGCCTCCTGGTCACAATTTGACCTGGAAGTTGACCTGCCTTCTGCGCTCTGTGGCGATTGATCTCGCCTCTGACTTGAATACGCAG
>JAYRNY010000924.1:0-3195 GCA_041911975.1 bacterium
ACTTGAACTACCTTGGACTACTTAAGGTGCACAAACTCAATCGCCGTATCACGATTTGCGTGGTGCTGGGCATGAGCTTGCTTGCCCTTGCCTTGAAGAAATTCACCGGATAGGCTTGGACTGCATCCTCAAGGGTTTTTGGTAAGAGAAGATGCATTCGATTTCGGGCATAATTGAACATAATAGGGTTACACTGACAGTCGAGTATCCCGAAGATATCTGGTGCAATGGTGAGTTTCGACGAACTAAAAGAGCAAACCGATATTCGTCTAACTGAAGAGCACTTGGGCTCAAAGTCGATTGACGGTGCCTCTGCTCTGATTGATGTTGGCACAGAGGCTTCCAGCGCTGCCCCCACTTTACCGATACAAGCCGTCAGCTCGCATCAACCTGAGTCCTTGATCGGCGCAACTATTGCCGGTCATTATCAGATCATCTCGTGCATCGGTGAAGGCGGAATGAGCACGGTCTACAGAGCCAAGCACGTGCTCCTGGACAGCGTCAGAGCCATCAAGATCTTGCGCATCGCTCGCGGCGGCGATGGAAAGATCCTTCAGCGTTTTCAGCAAGAAGCAAAAACCAGTTTCTTCCTCGCTCATCCAAACATAGTTCGCGTGTACGACTTCGGGATAGAGCCCAGTCTGCAACAACCTTACCTGGTGATGGACTGCCTTGACGGCAAGCCGCTCAGCGTGGTGCTACAGGAAGAAGTGCTCACACAAGAGCGAACGGTACGCATTATCACCCAGGTTTGCGATGCGCTGGAGCATGCGCAATCAAGGGGAATCGTGCACAGAGACATAAAGCCGGCCAATATCATTCTTAGCAAGGATGAAAGCGGCGCCGAGGTTGCGCAGCTTGTCGACTTCGGTATAGCCAAGCTTATTAATCCGGAGGAAGGCAACGATCTCACTCAAACTGGTGAAATTTTCGGAACCCCGCTGTACATGAGCCCCGAGCAATGCCTAGGTCGTACTGTAGATGATCGCTCGGACATCTATTCGCTCGGATGCGTTTTGTTTGAGTGTTTGTCAGGCCGTCCACCTTTCCAGGGCGCCAGCCCGCTCGAGACTCTAATGAAGCACGTGCAGGAGGATGCCGACATATACGACGTCGCCATTCCCGAGTGCTTTCAACAGATACTCAGCCGGTGTCTGGCCAAAGATCCTCACGAACGCTACCCTCACATAGAGATTCTCAAAGAGGATTTGCTGGCGCTGAATCAAACCAAGACGCCGCCATTGAAGAGGACCATAAGCAAATGGGCCAAGTATGTGGACAAACGATTGCAAAATCCAAAAACATCTCGAGTGCTGCTGGTGCTGATGCTTGTGTGCATCCTTTGCTCCATGCTTGTGATGACGTACAAAGGAGGTCAAATCAAGGAAAAGATAGTCTATTTGGAAAAGCCCCATAGTCAACCCGCTCCACAGAAAACGCCGGCGACCAGTGTATCTTCAGCTAAAGCTAATCGGTACCTTCCACAGGAACTCTTCGATAAGATGGAATCCACGAATTTCCCGAAGCAAAAGATTGCCTACATTCTCGAATGGAAAAAAGGTCACCCGGAATTCAATTACTACGTTGAAAACGAATTGCGCCACTGGTATGGCAGTTTTAGCGAGAGAAAATCAGCTGAGCAAATGGATTTGATCCTGGACAGGATGAAGATGGACGACTATACGATAAACATCTTGAGTGGGTGGAATCTTAAGACAGATGCGAAGAAAAGTATTCGCACCTTTCTCTATTGGACAGACACCTACGGCGACCTTCCTTCTTTGAAAGCAGCATGCTTTATTGCAGCCGGCGATCAGTACGCGCAATTGGGAAATCTAGAAAAGGCTCGCTGGTGCTATGAGCAGGTTCTGTCACCAGGAAGCGGGGCAAAGGCGGGTTACCAATCTTTGGCCCGATCTAGTGTCGCCAACCTCTCTCGACCGCGGTGAATTTAGTCTAGACTTTCGGATATTCGAACAATCACGCCATCAAGAGCAATAACTTGAGCTTTGATGCTTTCTGCTTCGCGAACGATGGCGTCCGGGTCCGGCACATCCGATTCCAGGATGCTATAGAGTCTTGCGTTGCTTCTATCGATTGATTTCAGAGAATTGAGCCATTGTTCTGTGGCGCCGGCACAATTTCCGTGCCCGTTTTCGAAATCTTGAATTACGGGTTGGAGTGCTTTCAACGTTTGCGCAATCAACTCCATTTTTGCAGTTCTCGTCAGTAGTGTTGATCTTCCGAAGTCAAGCCAGTCCACGGAATCCGGTCTGTCGGCGGGGTGTTCCGTTAATTTGTCTCGCCGCAGCGAATCACTGCTTTGCTTGAGTTCAGTGACCGCCTGGCTTAGATCTCTGACAGAATCAGCATTTGTTATGCCTGTGGTGCCTAGTTTTTTCCTCAGTCTGTCTACGAGGTCGTTAGAATCTCCTCCCAGAGATTTCTCATCGTCCGACTTGCGGCCGATGATGAACATATCGTCGGTAATGTTCGAATTCACGGCTATCTTATTCATACTGGCGACGGAGTTCAGTTTTCCGTCATTGAATATCGCCCACTCGGCAGGCAGCTTTCGTTCCGTATCAACCGCGATTCTTTGGGTTACGATGTCATCAGAACCCAAAAGTTCCAATACGTAGGACCTTGGAAGTCCTGGGTAAGCGCACGGCGAGCTGCTTGCTACGCACTTAAGTCCGGATTTTATCGACGAACGAAGTGATTGAAGCAGAGTGGAGAGATCAGATTCTAAAATGTTGTAGCCGTTCGACGTCATCAGCATTTTTGAAGTTGGTGATAGCGTTACGGTGACTCCCTTCATCACTCCTCCGGCTTTCGCTTTTATCTTGCCGTGTGGTTGGCATACAACTATTGAACCGCTTGTTTGGCCGGCTTTTCGCGCTAAAAACCGCACCTGGTGTGGTGCATAAAAATACACGCGGCCCGATTCCGTAACTGCTTTGCCCTTCAGGGTAAACGTCGTGAGTGTGCTTTCGTACCAGTAATCGTGGAGTGCCTTTACCCGGTCTATTAGAGACTGCAAGAAAGTGTTGCCGTCGGACGAGTCTTTGACCATGCTCGTGGCGTTCATTTCCTCGACTGCTGTCGACGGAGCCCCAAACAAAACACTGAATGCCGTAACGAAAGTCAAGGTACGGGCGATGAATCTGAATGACGGACTATTTGATGGTCGCA
>JAYRNY010000925.1:0-6241 GCA_041911975.1 bacterium
CAGGGAAAAATATCGACGGTGTAACATGGGCGCTAAACTGCAGGGATGGACAAAAATGGCCCTAAACCTGCAACGCGTTCTGGCGCAAGGATGAAGAAAGAACTCGAGGAATACTTTCAAGCATGCGTAAATGCCTGCGACTTCAGTGGCGCGGTCCTGGTCGCCTACCAGGGTAATGTCATTTTTTCCAGGGCGGCCGGCTACGCCAACCTGGAGCACGAAGTTCGCAACACAACTAAAACAAAGTTTCGGCTTGCCTCAATCACCAAGCCGTTTACAGCCGTTGCCGTTTTGCAGTTACAGGAGAAAGGCAAGCTTAAGGTTAGTGACCCGGTAGCGAAACACCTGAAGTGGGCTCCCAAGCACTGGAAGAAGGTGACGATTCATCACCTTCTCACGCACACTTCCGGAATTCCCAGCTATACGGAGTTGCCCACCTACGTTGGCGCTCAACACTGCACAAACGATCAAATAGTTCAGCAATTCGTGGACCAACCGCTCGAATTCGAGCCTGGAGAGAAATTCAATTACAGCAATTCGAATTATGTTTTGCTCGGAGTACTGATTTCGACAAAGTCAGGCAGAACATATAAAGCTTTTCTCAAAGACAATATATTTGATCCACTTCGCATGAAAAACTCCGGCGTCGATGAGAATCAGATGATTCTGCCTCACCGAGCTCAAGGATATGTGCGGGATTTTGAAGGTCTGCTGGTCAATGCACCTCTCACTGATGTTTCAAACGCTTATGCTGCAGGCGATCTTTATTCGACAGTGGAAGATCTGCATCTCTTCGACAAAGCGCTGAGTTCAGGAAAACTTTTATCGAGCAAAACGATGAAAGCGATGTACACCCCCGAAAAGGAAGGATATGCGTACGGCTGGGAAGTGGCCGATTGTGAAGAGCGCATTGCCTATGAGCACTCGGGCGGCATAACTGGTTTTACCTCTCTTTTCGAGCGCATTCCATCAGATGGTTTTTGCATAGCGCTGCTCAGCAATATTGAGTATGCCCCAGTACATTTTGTAGGGCGCGGACTGCGATCGATAGTTTTCGGCTCAGCATTTGAGACTCCCAAGAAACATGCAATGATAAAGGCGGATACGTCTTCGTTCAAAGAATATGTGGGGCAGTACGAACTGACTCCCAACTTCGTGATCACGGTAAGGAAAGAAGGCGACCATCTAATGGCACAAGCGACTGGGCAAGATAAACTGGGCTTGAAACCGTACGCAAAGGACAAGTTCTTCTTAACCCAACTCTATGCCGACATCACTTTTGCAAGAGAGAAAAGCGGCAAGGTGACTCATTTGATCTTGCATCAAAACGGTGAGGACAGAGAAGCGAAGAAACTCAAGAAAGCGCGAGTCAAGAGCAAATGATAGTTGCTAGAAGCCCCTTGCGAATTTCCATCGGCGGAGGCGGCACCGACCTGCCTTCTTACTACGAGCAACACGGAGGTTTCCTTATCTCCGCCGCCATCGACAAGCACGTATATCTAACGCTGAATAGAGCATTTGGGGAGCAAATTATTCTCAAATACTCCGAAATGGAGAAAGTCAATTCAATTGCTGAGATCAAACATCCGATTTTTAGAGAAGCGCTAAAGCTTCTTGGCATTACCGAATCAAATTTGGAAATTACCAGCATTGCTGATGTTCCCACAGGCACAGGACTGGGCTCCTCCGGAAGTTTCACAACCGCGCTGCTTAAGCTTCTTCACGCTCACAAGAAGAACCCTATCTCTCCGCAAGAATTGGCAGAGCAAGCTTGCAACATCGAGATCGATCTTTTGAAACGTGCGGTAGGGAAGCAAGATCAATACATCGCCGCATTCGGTGGTCTAACCTGCTTGCAAATCGGCAAAGACGGCAAAGTGACAGTCAGTCCGCTCGATATCGATGCAGAAACGTTGTACAACCTGGAAGACAATCTGGTGCTCTTTTTTACTGGTTATTCACGCTCAGCGTCATCCATCTTGCAAGAGCAAAACGACAAGAGCAACGCAAATGACCGGGAGATGATCGAAAATCTTCACTACATCAAAGAGCTGGGGTTGCGAATCAAAGATGCACTCCAAGCGCGCAAACTCGACAGATTCGGAGTGTTGATGAACGAACATTGGCAATACAAAAAGAAACGCTCTGACTCAATGAGCAATTCTGCAATCGACAAATGCTACGACCTGGCAATGAGGAATGGAGCGGGCGGAGGAAAACTGGTCGGCGCCGGCGGCGGTGGTTATTTGCTCTTTTACGCCGAAGACAAAGTTCGGCTCAGACGTGCAATGCGCGAAGAAGGTCTTGACGAACTACGCTTTCGATTCGAACCGGAGGGCACAAGAATTGTTGTGTAGTTGATGTTTGCACTTCAAGAATTTGCGCCTGACACTATTGCAGAGAGCCTGGAGATACACGAATCTATTGCTTCTTCGCTCAAGTGGGCGTAGTTGATCTGAAACTCTCCGCGCGGAGCATCTCCAAGATAGCAATGAGCGGTGCTTGAAATTCCAATGCCTGCGGCTTTGGCGCGGCTGACAATTTCTTCGTCGCTTAGCTCTGATGGAATTCGTACAACAACATTGATGCCTGCGGCATCTCCGAGCACTTTTGCAGTGCCTTCAAAATGCACTTTCAGTGCCTCAATGACAAGTTTTCTCTTCCGTTCGTACAAATTACGCATGCGGCGCACGTGACGTTCCAAGTGTCCGAGGCGAATAAAATCGCATAGCACTTGCTGTTCCAATAACGGTGAATGCCTGTCGGCCAGCCATTTTGCGCGAGTGAACACTTCAGCAAGATCAAGTGGAACAACAAGATAGCCAAGCCGCAAAGATGGAAACAAAACCTTGGAGAGCGTTCCGATATAGATAACAGTCCCAGCATGATCGAGTCCTGCGAGCGCGGGAATTGGGCGACCTTTGTAGCGGTATTCGCTGTCGTAATCGTCTTCGACAATATATGCACCGACGCGGCGTGCCCAGGAGATCAGTTCCAATCTTCGCGGAACGGATAATACAACTCCAGTCGGCGACTGGTGAGACGGGGTCACGTAAATCAATTGAGGACTAAAGCCAGGGCTCTCACATTCGTGCTCTTTCAACGCATCAACGACAATGCCTTGTTTGTCCACGGGAATAGGCAAAACGTTTGCGCCCATAGCCTCAAATGACTTTTGCGCGCCAATGTAGCCGGGGTCTTCAATGCAAACATCATCACCGCGATCGATCAAAACACGTGCAACAAGATCGATGCCTTGCTGCGACCCATTGACGATGATCACCTGCTCCGGCTGGCAATCAACGGCGCGAACACGCGAGAGATAAGCAGCCAGCTGTTCTCTGAGCGGCATAAATCCAGCAGCATTGGCGGGTGAATCTAACAAACCGAGGTTGCGTTTGCGTGCATGATGCAACAACAATTGATTCCACACTCGCATTGGAAACTCTGCTATCGCCGGTCTGCCGAATGATAATTGAACGGCAGGTTCTTCCGCGGAAAAGTTCAACCATTGGCGAGAACGCAATGCCGTGGCGTACCAGGAGAGCCGGTAGCCATGCTGTTTGTCTTCATCGTCTGTGGAACGGGCGGCATGTAAGCCGCCCCTGCGAGAACTCTGGTTCGCTGAAGCACCAGTACTCAGATCGCCTCCATCTTTGCGTTTTCTTCCGCGGCTGCGGGCTTTGACCTTAGGGGTCGAGGCTTCCAGCGTAGCTGGATCTACAAGTGGAGCCGCCGGTCGCATCAATTCTTCAGGCAGCGCGCGCGATACGAACGTTCCGGCACCGACTATTGCTTCTATGTAGCCTTCGCTGAGAAGGCTGTCAAAACTCATCGTTACGGTCGCGCGGGCAATGCCTAGAGTCTTGGAAAGAGCCCTGGTAGACGGCAGTTTTTCGCCAGAACGCAGACGGCCAGACAGAATGGCGTGCCTTATCGAGTCATAAATTTGACGATGAAGGGCGACCCCGGAATTTTGATCTACGTGTATAAGGAAGTCCAAAACCAACCTCTTTGCATCCTGCTTTCTGAGCTTATGCTCACTTTTATTTAAAGGGCGCTCAACCAGTCCACTGCCGCAAACCCCAGTCATGGTTGCTGTTTGAGTTCCGCCGGCCGGGGCTCAATATCTTAGAATCATTCCAAGTGGACTAGTATCAAATCATAAAAGTGGCTCTTCTACAAGTCCAATCCTGCAGCTATTCTGGGGTCAACCTGGAAGGAGGCAGGTACTTATGAAAAACGCATCCAAACAAACCAGCAAACAATCTAGAAAACAATCCAGAAAACAAGTCATTCTCGCACTGGTTGCATTCATCGCACTCCCCGCGATGGTTGCGCTTAACAGCCAACCCGCCCAGGCAATCGTTAACGATCCGGGAGTTATCGACCAGCTGCTCACCCGCAAGCGTGCTCTGCAATCACGTGAGTATTTCCTTATGAGAGACACAGATGATCTCATGAGACGCAAGGAAGACCTTAAGCGCAGAAATGACTCAGATGCTGTGTGGCAACTCAATGAAGTCTGCCGCAAGATTGACTCAAAAAATTGGGACTTGCAACAAGTAAGACTCGATATCAGAGACGTCAATCTCAGGCTTCTGTAAGCCTTTCAGAATCTTGCATGAGACGAAAAGAGATGGGCCTCGAAGAGATTCGGGGTCTTTTCTTTTTGAATTCGCATGCGCGAAAGAGTTTTGTGGTGCTTAGTAGCGAGAAGCCGAAGCTCGCGGGCTCCAGCGCGTAGCAGCATGGTATGTGGCAAACGGGTTGATACGCAAGATCAATCCATTGATCGCATTCATGAGATTGAATGCGGAGAAGAAATTTCTCCAGAAGTGAAAACGTGTTTGCTTGGTGCGCAACTTTCTTATCGTGCTGCGGCTGGAAACTTTTACTTCCAGCATGAGCGGTGCCTTTCTCAAGAAACGCACGCCAGAGTACTCGGAATGAGAGTACATCATGTTGTCTTTGTAATTACGCGCGCGCTCACGATAACCATGCTCGCTGAGCATGCTGTTGTCACCACCAGCTATGGTGCCTGACTTCGACGAATTGTCGTAATAGCGGACGCCGAGCTCCATGCTTGGTCTGGCTCTAGTCTTTAATGTCATCAATTTGGAAAATCCTCAGCAGGGCCGTGCTCTTCTATGTAGCCTTGGCAGAAGCCTTAATGACCGATGAAGTGAATATCCTATTCCGGCGATGGCAAGATTATGCACTAATTCAGCAATAGACACAATCTCGAATTCTCACGACCAGCTGGCGGATACATACCTTGTATATCGCTTTCAGGTCTGTCACCACTATTGACCCAATCCGGATCGAGAAAGTTTCATTAGTCGAAATTCAAAATCCAAACGCCAAGAGCTGTAAACCATTGCCAGACAATGATTACGAATCATCAGAAAAACAAAAAGCATTTTTCTGTGATTTCACAATCCATCGAATATGCAACACATAGAAAAGTGTTAATTTGCCAACACCCCTTGGAATGCAGCAACTTATTTACCGCTGTTTTGCTGAGCTTTCGGACATAGCATGCAGGTTTGCGCCAAGCAAAAGATGGCGACTGGCCATGCCGCCATCTTCACTAATCAGTACTATGGGCGGTGCCCTTAGAACTGCCTGAGTCCACCACCACCGAATACGTTGTAGTCGAAGGTAAACTGAACATCTACCGATTCATTAGCATGCGGCGGCAGGTGCGGGAAAGGAGCAGAGTTCTTAATCGCCTGCATTGCAGCTGCATCCATAGCCGATTCTCCTGACGAGCGTTGCAAATGCGCGGACAGAAGTTCACCGTCTACACCAATGGTGAAAATGATAATCGTGCTCTTGGAAGTCGGCTGTTTCGGCGGCATCCAGGCGCGGCGTATGCGGCGCTGCAATTCTGCTAAATAGCGACTGAAATCAGGATTACTGTCATCGCTTCCCGTTTTGGGCTTACCTGGTGCATTTGTGCCCGGCTCTGGATTGGCAATTCCACCATTAGGATCACCGTTGGGTTTGGTATGCGGCAATACGGCAATAATGTTGCCAGGTCCAGTACTACTTTTGGCAGCAGTCGGTTTTGGCCCTTCATTAGCGCCTCTGCTGTTACTGTTTCTGCCTGAGGAGCTATCCACTATTGTCGGCTTGGCATGGTTGTCGCCAGTACCGTTGAAGCTGCTGGCATCAATAGCAGGTGCAGCAGGACCGGTGCCGCTCTTTGCACCGGTCGGCGACTTTCCGCTCATCC
>JAYRNY010000926.1:0-2720 GCA_041911975.1 bacterium
CACCGCGATGTTGCGATTGGCGCAGAGAAACTGGTAGACACTGGCAAAATTACCGCAAATCGGCTTCGGCAGACCCATAGCATTGGTTTCAGGAGCGCCTTGCTGCAGCTCCTGGTTGTCAAAGCAAAATTCCGGTGACTGGACCGTCTCGTTATAGTCCTGCGGTGTAGGCCATTGCATGGCGATTTCTAGACCTGGAACGCGCTCTATCCAATGGTTTATTACCACACTAGAAGTGGGCTATAAACAGTATCGGCGCGCATTTGTCACCTGGACTTGCAGTTGGATGTTCCTCCCCTGCAAAAGGGGTTGTCCCACTGGCTCCCTTGGCAAGAGTCCTGTCCAACATGGCATTTCTGCAATATGATCATGTGCCTGTCTCAAATCAGTCTCTTGCCGACCGGAAAGGCTGATTTCGAAAACCGACCTCTGTGAGGATCCCCGGCGTGCCCTACCAAGCTGAGATTAGCCGCAGCAATCCATCCTGTTTTCTCTTCCTGGTTGACCAGTCATCGTCCATGAAAGAGCCGTTTGCGGGCGGCAACAACAGCGGCACAAAGGCGCAGGGAGTGGCGGAAGCGGTCAACAGCCTGCTGCAAAATCTGGTCTCCAAATGCACCAAGAGCGATGGAATTCGTGACTATTACAATGTCGGCGTCATCGGCTATGGCGGCGCCGGCGTATCTCCGGCATTCGGCGGGGCCCTTGCGCGCAAGGAACTAGTGCCCATCAGCATGGTCGGCAACAGCCCTATTAGGGTGGAAAAACGCACCAGGCAGGTCAGTGACGGCCGCGGCGGTTTTGTAGACCGAACTTTCAATGCGCCAATCTGGTTCGAGCCGACCTGTGGCGGCGGCACGCCCATGTGCGCGGCGCTGGTGAAGGCGGCGTCCGTGCTCAAGCCCTTCATGGCTCAGTACCCGTACTGTTTTCCGCCCATAGTCATCAACATCTCGGACGGTGAGTCTTCGGATGGCTCGCCGGACCACGCTGCCAAAGCACTCACTTCCATGACCAGCAGCGACGGCAATGTCATGCTCTTCAATCTGCATGTCTCCTCATACGGCAACAAGTCCGTCGAATATCCGGACCGCGACGACATGCTGGAAGACGACTATGCCAAAGACCTGTTTCGCATCTCCAGTCCTCTCACCAGCTACATGCGCAAAGTGCTGTCGGACGAGGGTTATTCCATTACCGACAAGTCGCGCGGATTTGCTTTCAATGCCGATTTCGTGACATTGATCAAATTCCTCGACATCGGAACGCGACCTAGCAACCTGCGCTAGTTAGTGATTAGGCGTATCTCGTATCGCTGTTGCGATTGCCGACAAACTTGAAGTGCACGAGGTCATTGGCAATCGGACCGCGTCCGTCGCCATGAACGAAGCCGTATTTCTGCAGAAACGGTTTGGCTTGGTTCCAGTTAGCTACGTCAATAGCCATTCCGTCTTCGTGATTAGACGTTCCCGGCCGGGCGACTACATTGGAGATACCTCGGGAGCCGCGATGGTTATACAAATACGTTTGCTCTTCGAACGTGCGCCCGGCTGAATTGATCTGTATGTCTACTCCATGAGCTGCTGCGTCGGCTTTTGCCGCTTGAAGCGCTTGAGCCGCCGGTCCATTCAGCCATCTGCCATCGCCTATGCTGACTTTGCCGTCCGGCGTCCACTTCATGGTCTCGTTCGGTTGAGTAGCTTGTTGTCTGACATTGGCGATGTCGTATAGTTTTTGCCCGGCTTCCACCAGCTGCTTGCCAGTCGGAGAAGTGAGGTCTTCTTGCGTCAATTCTGCTGCAGGTTTGCCGCTCATCATGCCGGCTGCAATGGCGCCCGGATTGTCTCCGACGCGTTCTTTGAGCTGATTGACCATGTCTGTCGCCATGGTTTCCTGCATCTCTTTCGGCAAGAGCTTCATATCTTCGGCGGAAGGCTGTTCGCCCTTGCCCATCTTGTCGGCCATCGCTTGCAGTTTTTTGAGCGACTCGGCGTTGAATCCTTTGGGCAGCTTGCCCTGTTTGATCAATTCTTCGATTTTCGCCGGGTCGGGCGGATCGCCCAGATCCAGTCCGGCCAACCAACTGTTGATTTGTCTGCCGCTAAAGCCATAACGGCCGACGCGGTAATCGCCCTGAGGTGCCTTGCGCACCGTCTCGTATGGATGTGAATGATCGGCGTTGAAGAGACCTGCTGCCGCTTCCTTGATCGCCGCCGTTTGATCGTTTTCATTGGCTTGTCTGGGAACGCTGCGCTCAGGATAATAATCGTTAGTGTTGCTGACCGGCATCTCGCCTCCGCGACCACCGCGGAATCGGTTCATATTGCCGACATTCTGCTGTGTCTCAGGCGACATGTCCTGATTTTGTGGAGGTTGGCGCATGCCTTCTCTCTGTCTTGCCTGGGGCGAAACCAGGTTGTCGCTGTCCGAGACTTCGACGCCTGTTTTCGCGAGTTCCGGATTTTGGCTCTTCAAACGCTGAGAGAGGTAAGTGACTAGTTTGTCTGCTGCAGCCTTCTGTTCTTCGGTCGGATAGACTTGCCCTTCCGTACGCTCCAGTTGAACCTTTATGTCTTTGGCGTGCATTGCTTCCGGGTCGCCATGCATTTCGATAGAGCCGTCTTTTTTAACTACGAAATGAGGCTTGTCCGGAGGTTGCTTGTCCAGCTGCTCGAAGGAGACAGATACCTTAGGTGGCGTTTTGTCACTTATGTTCGGAA
>JAYRNY010000927.1:0-2616 GCA_041911975.1 bacterium
AAAAAGGACCTGCTCGCCAAGCTTTCAGTCGGCGAAGGCAATCGCTATGCCGATGCCGAAAAGGTGCTCGACAGCCTGGTTTTGAACAAAGAATTCAGCGAGTTTCTCACCATTCCGGCATACGAGTTTCTCAAAAACTAAATCTCATTCCAAACTACTCTTCCCCACACACTCCGAGGATACAGAGATGCAACAATCCAAAGCAGAGCAAGCCCTCAAACTAAACGATGCCTGGCTGACAAACCCCCGCTGGCAAGGGATTACGAGAAACTACTCTGCTCTGGATGTTGTAAAACTGCGTCCCTCTATCGACATTGAACACACACTTGCAAAAGTCGGCGCTCGTCATTTTTGGAATCTGTTGAACAACGAGCACCACATTGTTGCGCTCGGCGCAATGAACGGTTCACAAGCCGTGCAAATGGTCAAAGCCGGGCTCAAATCCATCTATTTGAGCGGATGGCAGGTCGCCGCCGATGCCAATGTTTCAAAACAAACCTATCCGGATCAAAGTCTTTATCCGTCCAACAGCGTGCCGGAACTGGTGAAGCGATTGAACAGCGCCCTCACGCGCGCCGATCAAATTGAATCCGCAGAAGGCAAACTGGAACGCAACTGGTTCGTACCGATCATGGCTGATGCCGAGGCAGGCTTCGGCGGTCCCGTTCATGCATTTGAACTGATGAAGAGCATGATCGAAGCTGGCGCCTCCGGCGTTCACTTCGAAGATCAACTGGCATCGGAAAAAAAATGCGGACACCTGGGCGGCAAAGTTCTCGTCCCCACATCTCAGTTTGTAAGAACATTGACGGCGGCAAGACTGGCAGCCGATGTGCTCGACGTGCCGACCATCATCGTGGCAAGAACGGATGCACTCGATGCAACATTGCTCACGTCCGACATTGACCCAGTAGATCAACAATTCATTCAAGGCAAGCGCACGCTGGAAGGATACTACCAGGTGAAAAACGGCATTGAGCCTGTCATCGCGCGCGGTCTGGCATATGCTCCATTTGCCGATCTCGTCTGGTACGAGTCTTCAAAACCGGATCTCGGCGAAGCGAAGGAATTCGCCGCCGCCATCCACGAAAAATTCCCCGGCAAATTGCTCGCCTACAATTGCTCGCCATCATTCAACTGGAAGCAAAACCTGGACGACAAGACCATCGCCAAGTTCAACGAAACGCTCGGCGACCTTGGCTTCAAATATCAATTCATCACCCTCGCCGGCTGGCACGCCACCAACATGAGCATGTTCAATCTCGCACACGGATATGCGCGTGAAGGAATGCCTGCGTATGTGGAACTTCAAGAAGAGGAATTCGCATCTCAGCCACTCGGCTACACCGCTGTCCGCCATCAAAGAGAAGTGGGAACTGGTTACTTCGACCAAGTCCTCATGACCATCTCCGGCGGCACCGCTTCAACAGCAGCGCTGAAGGGCTCCACCGAAGAAGACCAATTCAAAAGCGAAGCTCCCAAAAGTGTAGATAAGCAACTGGTCGTCACAACCAAATAGCAAAAGTTGCTTTAGCAAAAGGATCCCGTGCTGCCGTGGTTGGAACAGCACGGGTTTCTTCTTGCTGTTTAATCGTCGACACCATGCTGCTCTCCTGGGAGCGCCGGCGGCTCGCCGGCACTGGGCGCATGCAATGCGCCAATACGAAACGGTCGACGCCAGGCGTCGACCCGACGTTAGAACCCCGGGCGAGCTGCGCCCAGAACCCCAGAAGTGTGAATTTTGTTGGCTTTTAGCGGATGGCAGTGTGGAAATCACCATTCCCAGAATGCAGCCACTAGATTACATTTGCTTAAGCCTCAAATACTGATTGCGTTGGGGGAAACAACAAATATGGTCCAACCCGTACTTATAGAACGGGAAACTCAGATTCGACATACAACCGGTACAAGTAATCCTAAGAGAGACAAGTCAGAGCAAAACAGGCAAGACTCCGGCGAGCTGAAAGTGGGCATCACTGCCTTCGGCGCCTGGATGGTCGGAGTCGGGTCGATCATCGGCTCGATGGCCTGGCTGATGCACGGACCAATGCTGGCACGGGCGGGAACGCTGCCGTGCATTTTGGCCTGGACAATTGCAGCGATTGCCACTGTACCCCTGGCCATGATTTTGATGGAATTGTCGTCGATGTTCCCTGACGCCGGTGGACCCTACGTCTACAAGTACTACGCACTCAAGCGTTTGATCCCCGCCAAAGGCGAGATGATCGGATTCCTCACAGGCTGGCTCTTCTGGATGGCAGCGATTGTAGCCCTGGCGTGCATGTCTAATGGGCTCTCAAATCTCCTCAGTACAATGTTCTTCGGTAGCGCCGCAAACTCTCCGATATGGTTCGCACCAGCGGTAATTATTGCGCTCTTCGGTGCAACAACAGCCGGCAATCTCTTGCCGGTCGGAAAAGCAGCTTCGATAAACAATGTATTCACGGTGATGAAACTGGGAATGGCTATCGGTTTCGGCCTTCTCGTCGCCTGCACCGGGCATGCCTCGATGGACAGAATTTTGACAGTCACAAGTCCGCAAGGAGGAATGGATCTCTGGAAAAACGTCGGGTCTGTTCTGATGATTGCCATGGCTGGTTTCTCTTTTTTAGAGGT
>JAYRNY010000928.1:0-2259 GCA_041911975.1 bacterium
GGAGAAGGGTTCGATGGTAACAGAGCTTTAAGCGGATGTCAAGGAGAGGACCTCAGGCCTATTTTTTTGGACTGATGAAGAAGTCTACTAGACCTTTTTCCGAAAGTGCACCATATACGGTTGCATCGCAGCAGTCATAAACCTGAAGTTGTTGCTAAAGTCTAAAATACATCTTTCACGAGATAGTTTCTTTTGTTCCTCTTTTTCTGATTTTCTCTTTCTTTATCCTTATTCATTCCCTTTGCGGTTGTTTTTGCCACAGGCTTTGCCAGTCACAAAATTGCAAGAACTGTAATATACATTCAAAATTGACGACCAAAGCTAGCTCGGGTTCTGCCCTGAGCTTTTGCGCATCCTATTTACTCAATTACTCTCTTACTCATTTACTCAAATGACCGGAAAACTAAATACTGTCTAGCAACTCAAACCCATCTCACGATCTGATGCGTTAGACCCGCCCCACATTTAGTTAGAACGCCACCTCGAATTCGACCACTCCCATAGAACGCCCACGCGGCGCACTATCGTGTTCGCTGGTTTGATTTTTACTTGTGCTTTCGTGCCGCATGCGGTGCGGCTTAAGCGCGAGGAAGGATACTGATGCCACCAACCACGCACCCCACGCAGCCGGTTGCCCCTGTAGATGAGCCAGAACGCAAAGCCAGTTCTTCTGGCCGGCTCGAATCGTCGCATGAATCCACGTCGGTGAAGGAACCGGAAAAAGAGCTAGAGTCTAAGAAGGAAAGTCAGGGCGGTTTTAGCGCAGCCGATCTGTGGAAGGAAGGCACCAAAGTGCTGAGTGCCGCCGGAGATGGACTTCTCCGGAATTTAGGCTTTGCATCGAAAGACGACATGCTGCCGGCTTACGACGAAGCCACGCTCTCCAAAGTCCAGAAGGCGGTCAAAGGCAATGACATGGCGACCATGAACGAAAAGAACTTCATGGACATGAAAGGTCCCTATCAACAAAAGACCTTTCAGGAAGGCGACTTCAAGAACATCAAAGATGCATCGGTCAAACTCAACGATAAAGGTCAGGTTACCGACTTCACAACTGCGCCTGTGCAGGCTCATGGTGAAGGTATCTCATATAAGAACATCAAATATGACGACAAGGGCGCGGTCAAGAGTTTTGATACTCCCTGGAATACGACCATATCTCGCATCTCCGAACCTGATGCAAATGGATATGCAAGGTGGCAAAACACCAACAAGCAAGGGCAACTGGTCAATTATTCCGGCGCCGACTCAGCAGTGTGGCAGGGTAAAACCGTCATCGACGAGCACGGCATTCACAATATAGTCGCCAGCGGACCGAAGCAATGGAATACGTATTCGCGCGACTTCGACGGCACGCATAGCGAGACTCACCCGCAAGTCGAAAAGGGCACGCTGAAAGGTTTCGAAACGACAACGACCTTACCCGACAATACCAAGCTCACAACAAAATCGCATTTCGAAAAAGGCCAGGTTGTGCGCAATCCGTCCGTCGATATCACTGAGCCTAATGGTGAGAAAAGCAGTGTCGAGCTTGATACTGCAAAGCAGCACCACAAGTTCGTTTCGCCTGAAGAGCGCAAGCGCATTGAAGCATTCAGCTCGATGATGGATTTCGACAGCAATCCGATGTTCAATCATGTCAATTCATTCAAGATGAATCGCAACGGCAACAATCTCAATTTTGCCGCAGACCTAGACAGACCGCTAAATTCACCCCCTCCCAACGTACGCATTACGGGATTGGGACCATTTGGCGGTGCATCGGCTGTGCCTATCAGTTCACGAATCAATGATCCAAGTGGAACGATTGTCACTCATCCGGAAAATCCAGGACAAGTGGATATCGTGAATATGCATGGTTTTAGCGGCGAAAGTCAGGCATACGGACCGCGCGGGCGTCCGCGTGGAGTGCATTCATCTGAGACTCATTCGATGACGATGTACAGCGACCAGAATGGCAATGGCCTCCTGGTTGCCAGATCGGACAAAGCTGCCGTCAATCTGACTGCCAATAATATGCGCGGCGGAATGTTCGGCGATGTGCTTGCTGACTCTGCCAAGAGAAAGGAATTCACGGACAGTCTTGCGAAAATTCGCGACAATCTGGACAGTCTGGAATTCACCAGGGACGCGAAGGGCAATCTTCATGGCTCGGTCGATCCACGTGTAAGCGAAATGCCGATCAATAAGAAAATCGGTATGGGTCTTGAAGCGACCAACCTCTATTTCGCTGATGGAAAGCTGGGTTTTGACGTTCAA
>JAYRNY010000929.1:0-9583 GCA_041911975.1 bacterium
CGAAACTTCATGCATGGCGCAAAGGAGGACAGGAGTCTTGAGATTTTTGAGACTTTTATACTCATTCAACCCTTCCATTATATGGTCGTAACTGGGCGGGGCTAATTTTCAAAATACAGTTCTGAAACTGTCCAAACTCCCAACCAGCCAAGGCTGCATACAGATTGTCGCCCCCTGGACGCAATGCATCGTTGCATCACGTCATAAAGGGAGCGACAAAGATTTTTTCTAGAGCAACCCGAAGGCAACCTAATAGGCGCCGGCCGCCTGTGCTCTTTGTTGCTGGGAACTTCTAGGCATCAAGCCTTTCGGAGTCAACGTGCCGGTGCTGGGATCGAAGTTAATATCAGTTGCTTCGGCAATAATTTGGTCCTTATCCAAAAGAACGTACTTTCCAGTCTCTTTTTCATAACTCCAGCCGGTGTAGTGCGCGTTGCCTGCTGCGTCCACGGTACCAACGGTATACTTCGGCTTTCCATTTCCGTCAAAGTCCACGGCAACTGTATTACCCTGGCCGTCCGACACGAAAAACTCATGCTTATTATCATTAGGATCTGCGGATGGTGGGCGCATGTCTGTCCCCCAGGCAGTCTTAGGAGGAATTCGACTGCCAATTTCCACAGGCTTGCCGGGATCAACGACGATGTCTTGCTTCAGTTTGTTGGCTCCATCTCGAATTGTGGACTCCGTCATAGAGCGAGCACCACCAGGGCCGGTCTGCGTCAACGCCTGAACGTCTCTATCATTCCAATTTTGGCTCAGCCATGTCAGCTTTTGTATCGTGTCTGCACTGGCATTGCCTGGATTAGCAAGGAACTTTTCCAGATCTTTTTGGGTAATCTCTGTATCATTCTGAGCAACATTGTTGAAGAGCGCACGGTCCATGAGCACGTTGGCAGCATCCACAGCGTTCTTCTTATCCTGATTCTGGAAATTCTTGTCGATCTCTTCCAACTTTTGTTTTAGTTGGTCTTTAGTCAATTCTTTCGGAAGCTGTCCATTTTCCATCATGTCGCCAACAGCTTTATAAAGACTCGCATCAATCGAGCCGGGCTTAGCATTTTGCGCAGCCCTTATCTCGTCCAGAGTCAAGAAATCCGGGTCTTTATCGTTCTTCTTGTCACTCTTGTTCGTATCTAGTTTGTCGAAGTTTTCGCTCACATAGCTCAGAGACATGCCAGGCAGCAGATTTTGTTTGACCAGATCTTCCGTCATCTTCCTGGTGTACTCTTTGGCAATGTCTGTGTCGGCAAGTTTAGATGCTTCCGTAAAGCTATAGTCGGAAAAGAGTTTTTGCGCCGCTTCCTGCACACTGTCCTTGTGCGCATCCTCTGCAAGCTTGGTACTCTTTTTTTCAACAACCTGGTCGACTTGTGCGGTTTGTGCAGCATCTAAAGTCATGAGGACCTCCTCAAGTAATAGCGGGGATGGGCTCGGGGGGGTTGCCCATTTACACAATAGGGCGCCAGTGTTCAATTACCGTTTACTGGGCAAAAACGGGCAAAATCGGGCGAAATTTGCCAAACCTGGGGAATTTTGGGAGCCTCGATCTAGGGCTAACCCCCGGGAATAGGTCCCTGGGTTTTGATAAGATGACCGCCATTCAAGCTAGCTGGCTTGTATCTATATGTAGTCCAGACAACAAATTCTCGTCTCGTTTGCGCCGCGCTCAGTAGTCACGGCGCGCGAGCAGTGCGTCGTGCAGCCTCACAGGAGCATCATCATGTCGTCCAGCCGAACTGGCATTGCCATTCTTTCCATTTTTACAACAGTAACCTCACTGTTGGCGGCAACTATAAGGGATTCACAGGCGACCGTCACGCAGGGCAAGCCCCCCAATCATTCGCACGCGGGCGCTCCGCAGACAAAAGCCGAAGAAAAGCCGTCGACTGAAGCTCTGGGTGGCAGTGCCCGTTACATCACATCGATTAGTTGCGACAAACCCATCTACAAGGCCGGCGAGAAGCTCTACATTCGCGGAGTCATGTTGGATGCCAGCAATCACAAGCCCTTTCCCAACGGACTGGGTACTTCTGTCTCTGTTCAAATTCGCGGACCTAAAGGCGAAATTGTCTCTTCCGGCTACAGCTGGGTAAAAGACAGCGTCTGGACACATGAGTGGGACGTACCGGAAGGACAGGCGGGCGGTGAATACAGTATTCAAGCCACTTATCCGACTGACGGCTACACACCGGCAAAGCGCAAATTCGATATTCGCGCTTATCGCGCACCACGCTTGAATTCGCAAATCAAATTCCAAAGAGACGGTTACGGGCCTGGTGAAAAGGTCACCGCAACGCTCGAAGTAAAACGCGCTGAGGGAGACATCCCAGCCGGTGCTAAAGTCACTGTCAATGTGCGTGTCGATGGCGTCGAGCTAAAAGCAGAAAACAGCACAGTTGATGCGACAGGTCATTGCACTGTTCATCTCCAATTGCCGGTAGAGATTGCTCGCGGCGAAGGAACACTCGCCCTCATCGTGCAAGATGGTGGCGTCGTCGAGACAGCATCAAAGACAATTCCAATTCTGCTTCAGACAGTCGATCTGCAAATGTACCCGGAAGGTGGCGACCTCGTCGCAGGTTGCAAAAATCGCGTTTATGTGCAGGCGTTTCAACCGAACGGGCAACCAGCAGATTTGGTGGCAAACATAACTACCGAAGAAAAAAACTCAGCGGGCAACACGGTCGTCGCGCAATTCCGCAGCGAACACGAAGGACGAGGCAGATTTGAGTTTACACCCGAAGCCAATAAGAAGTATTTTCTGCACATTGTAAAACCAGAGAAGGTCAAGACTGTTTATCCGCTGCCTGAAGTTAAGGCTGAAGGAGCAGTTATTCGCGCCGACCAAAACGTCTACAAAAAAGGCGCGCCAATTACAGTCGATGTTGCCAGCACCAAGAAAAAATTCATCGTTACAGTATCTAAGAAAGAAAAGGAGCTGTTCACTCGCACTGTTGAATTGTCCGACAAAGAACTGGCGAAAAACGGCAATTTCACTACTGTCACATTGCCTGTCAATCATGATGCTGATGGCGTACTGACAGTCACGGTTTGGGACAAGAAAGGAAAGCCTCTTGCCGAAAGGCTCATTTTTAGAGAACAAGCCAACCCACTACATATCAGTATTAAAGCCGATAAGCAATCTTATGCCCCGGGTGAAAACGCGAAAGTCACCGTAAAAGCAACTGACTCAAAAGGCAATCCGGTCTCAGCGGTGGTCGGTGTCACAGTCACAGATGAAAGCATTTTGCAAATGGTGGAAAAACGCGAGCAGGCACCACAATTGCCTGTGATGGTGTTCCTCGAGCCGGAAGTGAAAGACCTTGCAGACGCTCATGTTTATCTAGACTCAAGCAATCCCAAAGCGGCGCTGGCGACGGACCTCCTGTTAGGTACACAGGGATGGCGCCGCTTCGCATTTGTGGACGCGGGCAAATTCATGCTTGCCAACGGCGACAATGCCAAGCGCGTGCTCGCCTATAGCACTCCTCGAATGGATGGATACTACAATGTACCGCCTACCCAGTTGGATTCCTTTGTAGTCAGGGGACAAGGCGCACGCCTGGTAGTCAGCGCTCCAAATTTTCGTGGTAGAAATCCGAGACTCCCTCAGGTTGCTTGGGCTAGGGCTCGCAATCAAATTGAAATTTTCGACGATCGCTTGGCTGTTAAAGGAGATGATGGAGCCAAAGACATGATCTTTGGAGATGAAGGTGCCAATGCTGCACCTGATTTCCTCATTCTTCCAGAGCCTGCCGCATTGAAGAAACAGAGAGCTCCGGGAGAAGCACGCAATCAAGATGCGGAACGCAAAGCCGGCGTGCTCCTGCACAGAGCTGTTGCGCAAGATCTAGCAGTGCTTCCCCCTGCGTCAGCACTTCCTCCGCCTCCACTTCCCGGCAACCAACCTTTCAAAATGCATCAGGAGCAAGGTGGTGCTGCTGCCGCAAGATTCCAGTTTGCTCCGCAAGCGTGGGGAGGCGATGAGTTTATGCTGGAAGATCTACCAGAACCGCGCCAGCTATCTCAAGGTTTCAGGTTGAACAATGCGAAAGTCGCTGGGCGCATTATGCCGGCTAGAGATTTCGCAAGACGCAAGCGCGTTGCCCCCTGGGGAAATGGACTGGTTCCTCCGGCTCCACAAATCGCAGTCAGGGTATATGCGCACCAGGTGCGTCCGGGTCGCCAACCTCACGATCGTAATGACTTCACAGAAACGCTCTACTGGAACGCCGACATCAAAACCGACGCTAAGACAGGCGAAGGTAAATTTGAATTCGGACTTAATGACAGCGTCACGAACTTCAAGGTCTTTGCAGATGGCTTCACCACAAGTGGTGCCGTAGGCGGCGGAAAATCCGATTTAAAATCTATTATTCCATTTTATGCTGAGGCAAAACTTCCGCTGGAAGTCACAGCCGGCGACAAGATTATGCTGCCGATCAGTCTTATCAACGGGACGGAAGCAGTTCTTGCAGCAGGCAGCCTGGCTATCGACTTGCCCGCACCATTCAAGTTGGGACCTCTGACAAAACGCATACAGCAACTTGTAGCTGGTCAGCGAGCCCGCATGATTCAACCTATCAATGTAG
The DNA here is from genome assembly GCA_041911975.1 of bacterium. Taxonomy (GTDB): domain Bacteria; phylum Cyanobacteriota; class Vampirovibrionia; order Obscuribacterales; family Obscuribacteraceae; genus QKMZ01. The sequence goes on from JAYRNY010000929.1 coordinate 4,596, forward strand.
GATTCGGCAACGGCGCGAAGCATTTTGTGCTGCAAACAAAAGCCGGACAGTACAGCGACAAGTTGACGCGAGACTTGATGATCAAGCCGAAAGGATTCCCGATGGAAAAAGCTTTCGGTGGCATCCTCGAGCCAAATAAATCAATCAAGTTCAAAATCACCGTCGAGCAAAACGTGGTGCCCGAAAGCATGACGTCGGCAGCTGCGATTTATCCTTCGCCGCTCGCCAATCTCACCGGCGCTCTCGAACGTTTGATCCAAGATCCATGTGGCTGTTTCGAGCAAACATCATCGACAAGCTATCCGCTCACAATGGCCCAGCAGTACTTCCAATCACACCAGGGCGTCAACCCGCAATTAATAGCCCGCTCGAGTGAAAAACTAGCCAACGGCTATACAAAACTGGTCAGCTTCTGGTGCCCGGATAGAGGATACGAGTGGTTTGGTCAAGACCCCGGTCATGAAGCGCTGACAGCTTTCGGTCTGTTGCACTTCACGGATATGTCCAAAGTGAGGGAAGTCGATCAGAACATGATCGCCACAACACGCTCGTGGCTAATGAAGCAGAAAGATGGACATGGCGGCTTCAGCCGCAAGCGCCGTGGACTGCACTGCTGGATTGAAGACAAGGACTGCTCCAACGCTTACATTACCTGGGCGCTGCTGGAGTCCGGTCAACCTGCTGCCGATCTGAAACTAGAACTCGATTCACTGAAGACTGTTTCTGACACGAGCAAAGATGGTTATGTCCTTGCACTGGCAGCAAACTCATTTGAAATGGCCGGCGACAAGGCTCAAGCAAAAAAACTCATGCAACGATTGGCAGCTCTGCAGAAAACAGATGGTGGCCTAGACGGCACCATGCACTCTATCGTCGGCAGCGGTGGTGAAGCACTGCAGATTGAAGGTGCATCGCTTGCCACTCTTGCCTGGCTGCGCGAACCTGAGTTCGCCGGCAATGTCGAGAAGAGCATCAAGTTCCTCGCTGACTCCTGCGAAGGTGGTCGCTATGGTTCCACTCAATCGACAGTGCTCGCTCTGCGCGCCATCACAACATACGATAAACAACGCGCCGTGCCGAAAGCACCAGGGAAAGTGCGTATGTACGCAGATGGTCAGGCCGTAGGAGACTGGGTCGCTTTCGATGAGAAGAGCCAGGAATCTATCAAGCTGCCTAATCCGAGCGAACTGCTCACACCAGGCGAACACGAGATCGAAATTCGCATGGAAGGCGGAAGTGCAATGCCCTATGCAGTGGCCGTGAAATACAACACGGAGACTCCCGCGAGCAGCAAAGAATGCAAGATCAATCTTGGAGTCAAACTCGCGCAAGACAAAGTTGTCGAAGGCGCGACGACTGAAGCAAATGTCACCGTCACCAATACAAGCGCGGAAGCGGTACCGACTCCCGTGGCGATTGTTGGAATCCCGGGCGGTTTGGAGCCGCGCCACAACCAACTGAAAGAACTCGTCAAGAAAGGAACCATCGATTCATACGAGGTGATTGGACGCGACGTTGTTCTCTACTGGCGCAGCATGCCCGCTAACGGAAAAGTACAAATACCGCTCAGCCTCGTTGCTGCAGTGCCCGGCACATACACCGGACCCGCCAGCCGCGCCTACCTCTATTACACCGACGAGCACAAAAAGTGGGTCGACGGCGTGAAAGTGGAGATTGCAGCGAAAAACTAGGTAACTAACGCCTGAGCGCCAGGAGCGGATTCCGTTTTGCCTCCTGGCGCTTGGTTCTGGGCAATTTCAAGATTCTTTAAAAATTGATGGGTAATATGGTCCAAAATGCCCTGTTTGGGCCCTCATATTCAACACCCCAGAGAAACTAGCTATGGAAATATTTTCGCAACCGTTTGCGACTGCTTACAGTCGTTCATACGCTGCACCTTCAGAAGAAATCTCGCAAGATACGTTCGAGCCGCAAAACAGACTGACAAACAGAGAATTGTGTCAGCTCCGTTCCATACGAGAAGAAATAGCATCAAGGCCGCGCCGCACTCGCTTCGAAGAGCGCTACATCAAATTGTTGCGGGAAGCAGAGCTTGAACTCTGCGGCATCAGACCTGATTGCAGAGACGCAATCACAAAGGTGAGAGATCTTCTGAAACAAGCCGAATTCAAAACCGACGTTGCCCAACGCTCGATAATCATTGCACTATTGTGCGGCGCGATCGCTAAGTACACCAAGTGAATACGTCGGCATCTTGATTGTTAGCGAGGTTCCCACGCCGTGCTGGCTCTGGCAACTCAGTTGTCCGCCCTGTCCTTCAATGAGCAAATGGCTGAGATAAAGGCCGAACCCTGAAGAATGAGTGCTTCTCGTGACTTTACCTTCGGCGCCCGGCGGAGTAAAAAGCGAAGCCACCTCTTGCGGTGTCATACCTGCTCCATTATCGGAAACTTTTACCGTGACGATATTCGAACCAGCAGAGACACGCACATTTACCGCGCCGTCAGAAGGACTCGCTTCAATAGCGTTTTGAATGAGATTGTGAACAACATGGCAGATTACGTCGGGTTGCGCACTGATTTTGGTATTCCCACCAGGGCAATCCAACTCAATGCGAACACGGTGATTGGCAGCCTCCAGCGAACTCAACTCAAACGCCTTTTTGACCACATCAGTCATGTCAACTACTCGGGTGGTTTCTTTGCCACCAAACCAATCAGATCTAAATGTATCCAGCAAAGAATCAGCGATTTGCATGAATCTCTTGCTTGCAGCTTTGAGGTCCCCAGTAAGCTTCGCATCCTCCTTGGTCATTGTCGCTGACGAATGCAAATCTTCAAGAAACATCTGCTCAGCCGCAAGATGGTTTTTGATATCGTGAGTGATAAGTGCGGCAAGACAATTGCGCTGACGCTGCAATTTCAAGTTTTCCGTAATATCGGTAAAAACGCTGACTCCACCGAGCAACTGTTCTTGATCATCAAATAAAGGTGCAGCATGCACTCTCACCCAACGCCCGGGTGCGGGCAAGTGCTCGCTGATGACATAAGCCGTCATCTCGCAGGCTCGCCTCTCGCGAGTCGCTATAACAATAGGTTCTTGATCGAATGGCAGCGGAGTGATGCCTTCATCGCTAAAAAAATGATACCGCTTGCGCAACTCATCGCGAGTCATGTCTTCGATTTGCCACGATGCCAGTTTGGCAGCGGCCAGGTTGGCAAGGACGATGGTCAGTTTTTCGTCCAGCACGATCAAACCATCGGCAACTGTGTCTATAATCCGCGCCAAAATCTTGGAGCGCAAATCGGCATCATCGCCGGACTCTTTTAAGAAATCAAGAAAGCGCTGGTTGCGCTCGCTCAAGCAATGCGCAAGTTCGACAAAAGCAATTCTACTAGGTGGTTGAGACTGGTCCACAAACACTTACTCCACAACTCCAGCTAGTCATAAAGTCTAGAACCTTGACATGTGTTTGAGGTATGATCACCGCTTCCCATGGCAAATAGCGAACGGACACAGGCATGTCTAAAATCACGAAAACCACTGTTCTAACAGCAATCTCTGCCGCCTTGATAGTTGCTCCTTTGGCGAGCAGCGTATTTTTGGCAACATTTTGTGAAACGCCTGCCCTGGCAGCAGCCGCGCAAGCGAATAAGCCCAGCGCCAAAGCAAAAGAGACAAGCGATTCACGCGAAGATGACGTTCGCCAGGTCATTATGGATCTTGAAAAAGCAGTCAATGAAGGCAATGGCGAAAATGGCGCTGCCCTTTGGGGTGCAGATGCAACGCTCATTGATGCAAGCGGCGGAGTGACGCAGGGTCTTGCAGCACTCAAAGAGAGACTGAGCCAAAATGCCGGTAAGAAAGACACTCCTCTACTAGGATTGCATCCTGAAAAGATGACTTTTCCCGCGCCTACGGTAGCAATCGTAGTTGGCTCAGCCAGTCGCAAAGTTGGTGACACCTTACTGCCTGCCGCACGATTCTCGATTGTTCTGGCAAAGGAAAACAATAAATGGCTTATCCAAGAAGCAACCGAGATTGCTACGCAAGAAACGCGCGCATCTGATCACCTCGGCGAGTTCTCCTGGTTGATAGGAAACTGGGAAGGGGAAAACAAAGGCAGCGGCGTAAAACTAGAAGTAGAATGGGCCGGCCCAGGGCACAATTTCATTTTGTCGAAATCAATTCGAAACGACGGAAAGGAACAGCAAGTAAACAGACAAATCATTGGTTGGGATGCGCGCAAACAGTGTTTTGTCTCCTGGCACTTCGATTGCAACGGCGGCTTTGGCTACGGCAACTGGAACAAAAAATCCGACGGCTGGCAGGTGGATTTTGTCGGCACCAGTGCTGGTGGTAATACCACTCGCGCCACAAATGTTTTCACCATAAAGAGCCCCGACGAATTCACCTGGCAATCGATGCAGAAGGACGCCGGCGGCGAACCAATTTCAGAATCCGAACCGGTCAAAGTCAAACGGACGAAATAGTGGTGCGATGGTGAAAGGTTACAGGCTGTTCTCAGTATCACTTGCAATTGCAGCAATGCAAACGGTCTATTCCGCTGCCTTCTGCGCTGCGCACGCACAGATGTATTACAACCAACAGGAAAGTCCGGGCGGGTTTGCCGGGCGCGCTAGAGATGCCAATTTCAGCAACGGTTTCACGCAGTCATACGGTGCGCCGCCGCAGCAATCTTATTCTCAGCCCGTACAACAGACATATGCACCACCCACGAATGCATCCTTAAATACGGCCGCTTCGTTGGAGAACATGCTCAACCGAGTCGACCCCTCAAGCAACTGGGCGCCAAGTCAACCTCAACAATATCAACAGCAACAGTACCAGGCGCCACAGCAAAATCAGCAGCGGCCGCAGCAATTTGCGATGCAGCAGCAAAATTACCAATCTCAAGTACCGAAATTTCATTCTTATATGAATTCACAACCGCAAGTTTATTCGCATGCAAATCAAATGCTGGCGCAGCGACTTGAAAGAAGTGGTGGCAGTCCATTCATGAACAC
>JAYRNY010000930.1:0-4450 GCA_041911975.1 bacterium
AAAACTTAAAGGAGGCTTCACTTTTGACAATTTTTGCGGCTCGGAAACACGCCTGATTTGAGCCGAAGATCGACTCGAAAAACTTGCATTTCATGGCTTCGCGGCAAGTGAAAAAAACTGGACTTTGCCGCCCCAAAATATGCCGTTCCGCATCAGATGCGCCGCGCGCGGAGGGCGAGCGTAGCGAGCCGCCAACGGACGAGCGAAGGACGCCGAGGAGGCGTCCGGAGTGAGTGACGGATGCGCGCGGAGGGCGAGCGTAGCGAGCCCGGAGCGCTTAAAAGAGACCGCTTACAAAAAGAGCATCTCGTTGGAGATGCTCTTCGAAAGTGGTGGGTCATCCGGGATTCGAACCTGGAACCAATTGCTTAAGAGGCAACTGCTCTGCCGTTGAGCTAATGACCCTTGCGATGGAAAAATTCGCGCTCGGTTGGATTCGAACCAACGACAACCCGCTTAGAAGGCGGGGGCTCTATCCACTGAGCTACGAGCGCCCGAGTCCGCATCGCGTGAGAGACATTAGGTTACCAGATATACCGGCGGTCTCGGCGGCTGCGCTGGTTCATTATAACCCAGTCCCTTAAACTCTCGAAACATCACACCGGAAATCCAGGCTGCGCGCTGGTTTTGGAAAACGCTGTGAGAATTTGTGAGGCGGCGACTTCATTTGGCGCGGAATTCAAAAGACGGCGGTCCGGAAATGATGTTCCTGTTTCGGGTCCGGCGCCCTGGAAACGAATTTGCCCCCGGCAACCCCCCCCAACATAGATAAGGCCTTCTATACTGTATACGGAGGCTGCGGTCGCTTGCCCGGTCGCCAGGGTGAGGCACGGGTCGAACAACCGGATCTTGACTTCGAGAGGACGTAGGGTCTGAGTACGAGAATTGAAGCCAGGCACTTCGCCGGGTCGATCGGTGTAATCATCGACCGGACGTCTTCTGACGACGAAGTTCTGGCGACTTGTTGGCTCATCGATCAGGACAAAGTTGCCACGACGGCGCACTCCATCATCCTTTTCACGGAAAACCTGGAAGCCTTGAAAATCCGTTTCCCCTGCTCGGGCGAGGAGCGGGGCGTGTCGAAGGCGCTTTTCCATCCGCGCTTCCACCGGTCGTCTACAACGCAAATGGCTACTCAAGCCATGACAGACTATATTCCACAGGTTTCACTGCAGAAGAATAATGCAGTGGTCCTTGTTACGCGCCCGACTTTACCGGACCTGGGCATTGAGACAATCGCCAAGCTGATTCAGAAGAACAGCGTGCCGCAAGCTTCTCTGGAGCAGGGCATGGGCGGTTCGCTGGCAGAGTTGGATCTGGCGATGGTGCTTCAGACTATTACAAACGCGCGCAAGGAAGGCATCCTCGTCATCACCGACGATCGCAACCGCACGGTTGCGCGCATCTTTTGCCAGGACGGAAAGGTTCTGCACGCGCAGTACGGCGGGCTCGTCAACGAGTACGCTCTTTATCAAATTTTCGAATCCAAGCTGGACGGCAATTTCTATTTCCGCTCGGCCAAGCAGCCTGACTGGCTTTCTCGCCGGCCGATTCACAGACCTGCGGACATGCTGCTCATCGAGTCGCACCGCAGATATGACGAATTGCCCAAGCTGCAGAGTGAAGTGGGAGGCAATGACGCCCTCTGGCTGCGGGTTACGTCTGAGCTGAACACGAGCAAGTTGCAGGGTGATGCGCTCGACAGGGCCAAAGCAATCTGGCCTGTTCTCGACGGTATCACGCCTGCCCATGACCTCTGGCGTGTTTCAGGATTGGATGATTACGCGGTTTATCAAACGCTCGCCGAATTGAAGCAGGGCATGCAGATTCACAATCACGAGCCCACCCGCGGAAACTACAACCGCAAAGCTGTGCCCATTCCCTGTGCTGTTCAGATCCAGCTCAAGCCCTACGACGAGATTGAAAGCCTCACCGTCGATCCGCTGGACGGCACGCCCTTCGTGCGCAAAGGCAGTCTGCTTGGAAGTCTTCGCGAGGCGGATCCCAATCACCTCGTGCACAATCTAGTCCTGGCGCCGGAAGCGTCTGGATGCCCGATGTTCAAAGACGGGCACGTGATCGGCATGCACTGCGGATCGCTGCCGCCCGAGCCCGACACCAGCGACGGCACCCGCCTGCAGCAGATGCTCTGGGTGGAAGTGATCATGCAATGCCTTGTCCAGGGTGGAGAGGCGCCGCTTGCCCGCAAACTCAGCCAGAGCGCTATCGATATTCCAAAACCCTCACCCGGCGCGCCTCAGCCAAAAGCAGGATGTTCTGAGGTGGCTCGTGTAAACTGCTCTAAGTGCGGAGCGTCTCACTTGGAGTCCTCGCGTTTTTGCAAGACCTGCGGTCAGAAACTGATTTCGGACATGGACTTCAAGAGACCTCGGAAGGCAGCATTCGTGAACAGTTCTTTGGTTATGGTCTTACTGTTGGTGGCGATTGGCGCCGGAGCGGTCATGGTGTTGGCGCGCGCCCCGCAGCCGGAAATAATTCCCACCGAGTATGTAATGAAGCCCGAGCTGCCCTGGGTGTCGCTCGAGGGCAAGTATCAGGACCCGAGAAAGGGCAAGTCTCTGGTTTTCCAGCGTTACCAGCCGGGTCAGACCTTGCGCAACGGGCTCAATTTCTACATGAAAGTCAATGTGGATGAGCCTTCGTACATTTATGTCTTCCATCAATCCAGCTCGGGCGGCGATATTGACACGCTCTTCCCGCCTGCTCAGGTTCCACAAGCGCCCGCTCAAGCCAAGGCTGACGCGAAAGGCAAGGCTCCAGCTGGAGCACCCGCGGCTCCGGGGGGTGGTCCGGCAGGCCCGACGCCAGCAGGCTCCAAATCGGCCGGAACGCCAGCCGTAGCGGAAAAAGAGGGAGCGCAGGCCGCCGGCGGCAAGAAGCGCGCTGAAGAATATTTGCTGTCAGCCGGTGACTATTTCACCTGCCCATCCGAGCTCGAGACCAATTTTGCCAATGTGCAGGTCAAACAAGATAAGAATGTTCAGCACGATTGCTACGCCCTGGGTGGTTCCTCCGGCGCTGAAACTTTCATTGCTGTCGCCAGTCACTCACCCTTCGCGATTTACGGCGACCAGGCTGCCACAAACGCTTTCTTTGAAAGGGCTTCGGCGTTTTTAGACCAACACGAACCAAGTTCCGGAATAGAAATTGAAGCGGACCTCCTAAAATCCGGACTGCTCTCCGTAGAGAGTAATAGTTCAAGTACAACAGCACTTCAGGACCGTCCGCGCAGCAAGGTATTCATAACCCGTCTTGCAGTCCAACATAGATAAGCCGGTTGTGCAAGAATGAGAGCAGATGGAGGATTAGTAATGAATTTCCGTAAAACCCTTCCCGTGGCACTCTGTGCCTTAATTGCGGCGGCTTTGCCGGCGTTTTCGGCGGGGCCTGCTGATAATCGAGCGCCGGGTCCGAAAGACCTGTTTCGCACCCAGCTGAACAACCAGAAGGATGAGTCAAATACTGGCGTCCAATACTGGATAGAGCTGAAGCGCGGAAGTGAGCATACTCGGGTCAGCAACAAATACCCGTTCAAGACCGGTGACCAGGTGCGTTTTCACGTCGTACCTAATATAGATGGTTTTGCCTATGTACTCTTGAAGAGCGGCAGTCGCGGCGAACGCTGCGTGCTGTTCCCGAACGAGCGCATGAATGAGAACAACAAAGTTGCTCACGGCGTCGATGTGATGATTCCCGGCGACGGCACTTACCTGCAGTTTGACGAGAATCCTGGCACCGAGCAGCTTTCACTCGTTGTCTCGCGCCAGCCGATCAATGCAACCGCTTACCTCGAGCAGCAAAATGCTCCGGTCATGATTGCATCGGTTGAAGGTGGCAGCAAGGACTTGATTCCTACAAAGGTGTACGTATCGTACGGCGTGCCGCACGGCAGACCGATTGGCGAAAAGGAAGAGCTGCTTGCCGCCGCTGTTCCTGAGAAAAAGCCGATCGAAGCGGTTGCGAACTCGGCCAATACTTCCGGCTCCAAGAAGCCTGTGAAGAAGTCGGCGACGCAAAAGCCTGCGCAAAAGATTGCTCAGAAGCCTGTTGTTGAGGAAGATCACACCAAGGCTATGGAAAAAGCTGACTTGACGATTCACCACTCTTCGCACAAGATCGCTCAAGCCCCGCACAGTGGCGCTCACCGAACTGGTGTATTGAAGGGTAGAGCACAAGTTGATACCGACGCCGATCCTTCAGTGACCACCGTTGTCTTCCAGGGCACAGGCGCACTGCAAGTGGATGTAGCGCTCGATCACAACTAACGAAAAGTCTGTCGCAAGACGAGGGGGTGGCTGATTCAGCCGCCCCTTTTACTTTTGAAGTCTATGTAGGGGTGATTGCCTGCCCTCCATTGAAGGGTGGCATCATATCGGTATGCGATTTTTGCGTGGGCGAGCAGGCCAGTTTTTTGCGGAAACGTTGATTA
>JAYRNY010000931.1:0-2527 GCA_041911975.1 bacterium
CACGACCGAGCGATTGGATGAACTAAAGGACACGACCACGAACTATCGCAAAGCTTACGAAGCGGCTGGCGGTGTTGTTAAAGAAATTGAAATTTCCTTTGGTCTTCACACTCACTGCGCAAGCACTACCGAGCAAGCCCTCCAGGAATGCGCTGAAGCAATGGAACGCTACGTAAGCACGCGGCTCTATGCAAAACAAAGATCTATGGACAGCTTGATCGAAAAGGATCTCGTCGCTTTCGGAGATGCGCAAGAAGTTTTGCGTGTCGCCCAAAACTATCAAAAGGCAGGTCTGACAAACTTCCTGGCTATCAACAATTTCGGCGGTCTGCCGCACAAAAAGGTTCTTCAATCAATGGAACTCATCGCTAAAGGAGTAATGCAACCATGCTTGTCTACGAAGTAAATCTCGAAGTCAAAGAAGAAGCGAAATTTGCCTTCGCAGGCTGGTTGCCCGGTCATATCGATCAGATGCTGAAATTCGACGGCTTCAAGGCTGCTCAGTGGTTCTTCCGCAATCACGAAGAAGAAGAGCGTGAGCCGGATAATACTCAGCTCTGGACCATTCAATATGTGATAGAGAGCAAGGAAAACCTGGAGACCTATTTTAAAAGGCACGCGCCCAAGATGCGTGAAGAGGCTTTGGAAAAGTTCGGCGACAAATTTAAAGCAACGCGCCGAGTCCTGCATCTGCTCAGCGTCGCCGGGGCAGACTTTGATGACTAGAATACCGACGTTGTAGTTCTTCGTATCACACACAATCTGTAGAACATTTCCAAAGCGTCTTTCTGCAAGGCGTTGACAAAACAAAAGTCCTGCGAGAGACGAGATACCAGAAACGATCGATACTGATAAAAAAAAATGGTTTCTGTTGCCATTCTTCTGGTTTTACAACAGAGCAAATTCTCTTTCCTTGGGTAAAAACTTACTCCATAGAAAGCATGAATTCCTTCATCCTAATCGAAAATCACGGCAGACTCGAGGCAAAATCCCCACACACTGTTCGGAAATAATTCGAAAAACCGTTGCGCAGAGGCAGGGACGCATGCCTTGTCCGTCATAGACTGGCAAGTTTTGTCAATTTCGGCGGCGCGCAATAGTTCATGCAGATCAGAGTGTATATGATTGGTCAGGAGGCGCAATTACTGGCGATGCAAATATTCAAGCGCGGGTTGATTCTTGTTGGCGCTCCGCTGCTCATGGGGTTGGCTGTTTCCTGCTCGCTCCAGATATTGATGCAAAGCGCCGAGCAGGAGCGCATCAATGATGAGACTGCCCGGTCAATGGCGGAGCTGGGAGCACAGGCTATGAATCTTGGCACTGAGCTGGTCTGTTTGCGTATGGTTATTCTCACTCAATCAGACAATGAGAAACTTTTGACTCTGGTCAATGAGGATTGGGCGAGATTCGAGAAAAAGGCCAAAGAGCTAGAGCGACTCTGCTGGCAACATCCTGAGCTGATTCCCAGGGACCAAGCTGAATTTCTCTCAAAGTATCTGGTTGCTTTCGGTGATTTTACTGAGAAATTACGCTCGCTTTCAAGAAATGTGGAAGGGCACGATCTTGGTTCTCGACTGATTGATCTTAGAGACGGTCAATATCCCCGGAGGCAAGCCTATACAGCTGGCAGAGAGAGAGATGCCTGGCAATGGGGCCTAAAACTGGTCGAACATCTGATTACCATTCAAACAGACATAAACTCCATCTGCCAAAGGGCACAAGTGCAGCTGGACAGGTCAATCCGCTGGCAAGTTGTGATTCTCACGTCAGCCCTGATCTTAAATCCGATTATGTTCGTGTTGCTGGCAATTTTTTATCGCCGGGGGATTCTCAATAGAATTCGCGTCATCACTCACAATACAGAATCAATTGCCGCGGGTGCATCATCACTTGCTCGTGTCGGTGGTAACGACGAAATTGCAGTGTTTGACGAATCAATTCAAGAGATGCTTCGCCAGCTTAATTTAGCATCGGAAAATGAACGCAGTCTGTTCGAAAATGCCAGCGACGTCATATGTGTGCTCGATAAACACCTCAAGTTTATTCGCGTCAATCCAGCCAGCGGTAAGAACTGGCAATATGCTCCCGAAGAGCTAGCAGGGCGCGGCATAGAGTCTGTTTTTGCTGCTTCGGAATTAAGCTCTATAGGTAAGCTCATTCAGTCCGCGAAAGAGACTCAAGCTCAGGTCGCATTCGAAGCCTCAGTGCTGTCCAAAACCGGCATCAAAAGAACGAATCTATGGTCGATTTTTTGGTCCGAGGCAGAAGAAAAACTTTTTTGCATTGCCCACGACATAACCGAGCATAAGAGAGTGGAATCCAAGCGGAGGAAATTCCTGACTTTGATCGGTTCGGACTTGAAGCAGCCGCTCACCAAAATTTCCGACTCTATATCGCTTGTCCTTTCTGACTCAGCTTCCATGTCTCAGACAGCATTCGAGAAGTTTGACGGCATGAAGAAAAATCTCGAAAGACTTCTCCGCCTGGTAAACGACCTTCTGCAGATTGCCGAACTGGAATTCGGCAG
>JAYRNY010000932.1:0-5348 GCA_041911975.1 bacterium
ATTCGCTCTGGCTGCCGCTGCCACATGATCTTGCCAAGAAGACTAGGCTCGCTCATGATTCGTCTCATTATAGGTGCTTTCTCCTATTGAAAGCTCACTCTTTGGCTGACTGGCAAAGGCAATGTATTGGTCTCTTTTTATCAACTAAAACATATCATAGAAATCCCGAAAAAAGGAAATAGAGCCGGTTTCAGGCTCTACTTCCAAGTTGCTTGAAAACGCGCGCGGAGATTTTTTTTCCGAGCTTTTACGTTTCCTCAATACCTGCTTGTGTTCTTACTTGCCAGCCTTGTCCTGCTTGCGCACTTTCAGTCCCCAGCTGAGCAGGAAGAGACCGAAGAGCGCAAAAGCGATGCCGGTGACGAGAGTGAGCAGGAGCTGCATTCCGGAAAGGAACGGCATGACGAGCGCACCCTGCACGGTCAGACAGAGGTATCCCAGTCCACTGAAGATCTTGTTCCAGTAGTTGGTCCGGGGATGGCCTCCAGTCTTCGACGAGATTACCGCTGCAGAACCCAGCGCGAAAAGCACTAAGGCTATGACAAGCGGTGCCATGAAAAGGTATATCGAGATGGACACGATGTTCTCCATAACTGTGGGTTCGCTGAACAAAGACGTCAGCAGAGAGCCAATGAAGCGCGACGAGAAATTTCTTTCTTGTCAGGCAATGACGGCTGCGCGGTGCTCGACTAGAAACCTGAGACGGTTTCAGAGGCAAGAGCAAAGCTGTGCAAGGTTGCCTGAAGCTACTTGGACGGTGTTGTGGGTGATGTGAAAAAGAGAACTAACTGACCCTAACAGTCAGCGGTAAGAGGTTGCAAGGGTGGAGGTTGTCATGATGAAATGGCTGTGCTAAGCGTTTCGCAAAACGGCTAAACAGGCGAATTTGCGGTCATTTCTTGCAAGAAAGAGTCGATTTCTGCAGTAGTTGGCAGAGCTGGAATCGCTCCTGGTCGAGTGCATGTCAGGGCCCCTATCGCATTTGCGCGAGCGATGATCTCACAGAGTTTGTTCAGCTCCATTTGTTCGATCAATTGGCGGCGTTTGCCGTCAGCCTTCTTTAGCAGATCTTGATCGCAAGCATAGGGCAGAAGGCCGGCAATCACTCCTGAGTTGAAACCGTCGCCTGCTCCTGTCGCCTCGACCAGTTTGACCTTGAAGCCGGGCACCACCTTGCCGCCTTCTTTTGTGGTCACGTAAGCGCCCCTGGAGTCGAGCGTGATGATGAGCACGGGCAGGTCGTGCTCTTTGCGCAGTTGGTCGGCTTTTTGCGTGTCGCGCGCGCCTGTAAGAAATGCCAATTCGTCCTCGTTGATCTTGACGATGTCGGCCCATTTGAGTGTGGAAAGAATGGCGTCTTTGCAAGCTTGTGGTGAAGGCCAGAGGCCAAGGCGAACATTGGGATCGTATGAAACGACCATATTGTTTTCGCGCGAAAGCTTCACCGCCTTTTCCGTCGCGTCTCTAGCCGGGCTAGCGATAAGAGAGATGGAACCGAAGTGGAGAACTTTGGCTTTGGCAAAATTGGCCGGGTTCAAATCCTTCTCTTCAAGGCGCACGTCCGCGCAGGCGACTTTAGTGAATTCGGCCAGTTTTCTGTCGCCTGTTTTTGTTGTCACAACATAGGCCATGCGCGTTTGCGCTTCCGGGTCGCTGACCGTAAGGGCCGTATCGATGCCGTCTTTTTCGAGAACGCCTTTCAGCCATCTGCCGAACTCGTCGTCGGAAACTCTTCCGATGAAGCCCACTTTCACGCCCTGCCTGGCCAGCCCGACGGCAGTATTGGCGGGGGCGCCGCCTGCCGCTTTGGTGAAGGTCGCCGCCTCATCCAATTCCGCACCTACTTGAGTGGAGACCCAATCGACCAGAATTTCACCAAGACAGAGGACGTCAGCCATTTCATGCTCCTTGACCGAATAGATGTGACGCGCTCAATCTGTTGGATTATGCGCGTTCTGCGAGACCGCTGCTTCTTACTTTCCAGGAAGAAGAGCCTTTGAAACGCAAACAGTCAGCGTCAAAACCGGACGATTATAGCGCCCCGGGCGGCAGTCCTGTATTTGTATAACTATAAAATGTCGTAGAAGGCGGTGAAAAAAACAGGAACTGGAGAAGAGAGTTGGTCTTCTCCAGTCCTGTCGGGTTAAAGCAGGCGCCTGGCGTCCGCTTTCACCCTCAGTTTCCTACTGCGACTGCTGGTTCTGTGGGCGAGTCGGCTTGGTCAGCCAGTTCACGAACATGATGAGCAGTCCGGCCAGGATCGCATGACCCCAGTCGGCGACTGAAAACACATTCGGGAAGTAGTGGGCGAAGACCTGCAACTGGATAGCTGGGATGAGCCAAAATCCGAAGAGCAGGAAGAGCCCGACCAACAGATAGCCGAAACCCAGAGTGGCAATGCCGAACAGGTGAATGGCAAAGCTGATGACCAGGTCGAAGAGGAAGCAGACGCCGGCGAAAACTGCTCCGTAGAGCACGGCGTCAGGCCAGAAGCTGCCCGTAAAGTGGACGGACCCTCCGAAGAGAGCCGGAAAAATGTAGCTGAACAGCAGGGCTGTTAAGCCGATTCTGGCAAGTAGGTTTATCACGATCGTGTGCCTCATGGGCAAAGCGAGAAGGCGGACTGCAACGCCTGAGCGCTGCAAATCCGCCCCTCGACTTTTTCTGCTTGCAAGCATTGCTGCTTGCGACCTTTTGCTGCAAGCAAAGGGTTTGACGCAGGTTTTACTACTGCGTCTTTGCCGTACTCAGGTTACTTGGCGTGCACCATTTGGAGTTCGAGCTGGAATGCTTCGTCTGCACGAAGGTCCTTCACGGAAGGGCGGTTGTAGAGCTTTTCGCCATGGCAGAGCTTGCACTGAGCGCGACCGCAGTCGAGCGGTCTGCGCTTGCGAAAACGTCCGGCCGAATCGACTTCAACATGCATAACATGCGAGTAGAACTTGCGGCGGCGGCTCATAAGACCGCGGTCTTCGTGGTATCTTTTCAAATCGTTTTCTCCTGGTTGCCTAACCGCCCGTGGTGGCGCCGGAGATTCGGCGCGCACCCGGTGCAGCTCTAGAAAAGCGATGACGAACTGCGCCATCGCCTCCGATGCGCTGATTACTTGCGCCGGAAACTGCGGATGGTCAAACCGACGGCGACGCTTGCGCTCATGCCGAGCATCCAGCCCAGCTGATAGAAAGCGCGCGCCGGTTCGGCAAAGACACCCGCCAGCATCACCCCGCCGCCCACTGCCATGAGCAGTGCGACCAGTGTGTGCTCGCGAAAGCGTTTGAGCACGACGAACTCGAGGATGCCGAAGCTAGCCACGGCAACGAAGAGTCCACTGAGAACGGTGGAGAGCATTTGGTGCTCCTCTTGTTTACAACAAGGGCTCAGGCGTTCCGACGGAACGCTTGTGGATCGTTCAACGACCGCAGGTTGTGCAACCCTCGGTCCCATCGATAGGGACGTTTCCGCATTCTCCGGGATCGCCTTCCATGGCGGTCTGGCGCTTGCGAAGCAGGCGGACGATGCCGCGCTCTTCCACTTCGCGCCAGTCCTTGGCGTCGAACTTGCGGTACTTGGACTCGGGAAGAGTGTCGCCCGGACGGGAGAGGCTCAGCTCCAGAGGCAAGTAGATGAAGTTGGTCTCGGACAGCGTGGCGCCGTCGGAGCGAATGCTGTTGCCGATGAAGGCAGACGCATTCGGGTCGATACCCATGTCCTCGATGGCCTCACGCACCAGCTCCGCCTTGTTCTCGGCGTTGGTGATGATGGTGTGGTCGAAGAGCGCGTCCAGACCGGCCTGGCGGATCTTGTACTTCTGCGCCTCGCGGTCACCGACGGTGACGGCGACGAGAAGAAAGTTGTGCCGGGCGCGGGCGAGAACGGGCTGGCATTGCTCGAAGACTTCCGGCTTGCGGAAGAACGGACGGCTGGCGATGCTCTTGCAGATCTCGACGATAATCGGATCCTGCTTGCGCTTCTTCGCCTGGCACATCTCGGCGTAAGCCTCGTGCAGCGCCTCGCCGAAGCGGTGACGCTCGAAGCCACGCATGGGCATGCTGCCGTAGTAGACCTTCTTGAGGACGGCCATGGCGTCATCGTAGCTGCCCATACGGCACAGCTGCATGAGCTTGGCGAACTCAATGAAGGCACCATCCCAGTAGGGCTGGCAGACAACGCAAGTGCCGTCGATATCGATGAAGAGCGCCGCGATCTTGTCGCCGCCCGCACACAGGTTGCGATCGGCAGATTGACATTTGCGCATATTTACCTCTTTTCGTTTCAGGTTTGAGAGACGTCGTTAAACGGCTCCCCGACAGAGGGAAGTCCTGTCGATTTGATTTGCGCGCGCCGAAGCCAAGCTCAAAAACAGAGCTTTGTTCGGGTCAGCGCTGGAGATAAGAAAGAACTGCAGTAGTTCTTGGATTGGTTGGGTGAAGAAGAAAGAAGAGTCAAGGAAACGTTTACAACTTAGTTGATCAACAGCCAGAATCTAAAGATGGATGCCAAGTGGTTGTCTGTGCGAGTGTTGGCACGGTTGTTGTTGGTTGTAAGTAGAAAAAACACAACTCTGCGGCAATGGTGTCGTTCGTGGTATCAAAAAAACTTGCTCCGCTTGGCATCCCGCTTCTTGGAAATTCAACGAAACATCACAGCTGATGCGGCTGTGCTAGGTGTTGGTCATTTTTATCGGCAATTTTCCGGCTGGAGCCGAGATTGGTACTTAAGTCGGCGGTATTCGCGCGGGTTCGCTAGTCTCAATTTGGCTTGCCCAGCCATTGATGCAGCTTTAGCAAGTACCTAAGCTCAATTCGTTTTTCTCTTTTTTCGCAAACCACCCGTAAAAGCACAACACAAAGCAAGAAAGGTGCACCAGCACTACTGACTCCAAGGCCGCGCGCGGTTTGGTAAGACGCCGCAGTCATTTTGGACAATGCACTGTGTTCGAGCCCCAACACCTCCAACTCTGGAAGAAAGGAGACTCGGATGTATGACTATTTGTTTGTGGCCCCGGTTGGATTTTTACTTCCAGCTCTGGCCATTTTGCTTCTGGTAATTCGTTTGCGGGCACTAAAGAGAAAGAGCCCGCAGACACATGTACACGTCGAACACAAGGAGACAACAATGACGCGCAAGCGAGCTCGAGATTGGGGTGTGAAAATCGGTACCCGCAATCCCGGAGCAAACAATGCCATCACTGATGTCGATGGAGTGAAGGTCGGACATGCCACCCTCAAGCACGGAGACGGGCCGCTTAAGCCTGGCTTCGGACCGGTGCGCACCGGCGTCACTGCCATCATTCCGCATTCCGGGGACATCTGGAACGAGCGCGTGAGCGCCGCTTCCTTCGTCCTGAA